>BEII01000171.1 GCA_002898935.1 bacterium HR32 | reverse complement strand
CCTGGCGGGCGCCCTCCTACCTTCCCCCTGGACCTCCAAGGTTCCCTATGGTAGGATCCGGTGCCATAGAAGCCCGGGAGGCTCCGACATGCAGTCGTTGCTGTACGCCACCATGCTCCTATTTGCCTGGAGCGTTTCGCTCACCCACCTCTCGCTGCACTTCCTCCAGATCCCCGAGGAGGATCGGCTTCTGGCGGGAGTGTTCATGGGAGCCGCCTACACCCTGTTCGGCGTCCCTTTCACCGGGTGGGTCTAAAGTACCCCGGTCTCCTTCGCGGGCTCTTCCGGACAAGCTCGTAGGAACTGTCCCGCGAGGCCCGGCCGACAGATGGACCGGGGTGGTCTAGGGCACCCGCCGCAGCTCCGAGGGCGGCACCCCGAGCTGCTCGGCCACCGTCACCCGGTCGAAGTAGATGCGCTCGCCCGCAAACTTGCCGTGCTGCGGGTCCCACGGGAAGTGGATCACCACAGGTAGCCGCACGGGTCGGCCCGTGGGAGGCAGGCCCAACCACGGGCCCCGGTGGGTCCCCCGCATCTCCGTGACCTCGATCACGCCCTGGGGTCCCACCACGATGTCGCTCATGTGAAACGTCACGTCCGGGAACGCCCCGAGGAACGTCAGGTAGAAGTCCCGGGCTCCCTCGTGGCCCTCCCAACGGTGGCCCGTGGGCACGAGCTCGTACACGCAGTCCGGGGAGAGGGTGCTCAGCAGCCCCGCCAGGTCTCGAGCGTCCTCGGCCTTGGAGTGGTGCACCCACAGCGCCCGGATGGTCCGGTAGAGCTCGGGCGTGACCTCCCACTGGAGCTGCTCCTGCACAGTGGCGCGTCCCATGGTTTGCTTCCCTCCTCGTGCGTTTTCACACCGACCGCTGCGTGCGGCTCCTGCCGTCCGCGGGTGCAGGGCTGACCAGCAGCTTGTCGATCCGCGGGCCGTCCAGGCCCACCACCTCGATCTCGAACCCGTGGACCACCACGCGGTCCCCCACCGACGGGATCCGGCCCAGCAGGTGGAGCACCAGTCCTGCTACGGTGGCGGCGTCCTCCGCGGCCACGTCCTCCTCCCGGAGTCCGAGCTGCTCCAGCAGCTGGTGTAGGGGCAGGCGGCCGTCCACCAGCATGGAGCCGTCGGGCCGCACCACCACCGTGGGCTCCTCCTCCCCGTGTTCGGAGGGGATCTCGCCCACGAGCTCCTCCAGCAGGTCCTCCAGCGTCACCCAGCCGGCGGTCCCCCCGTACTCGTCCAGCACCACCGCCGCGTGCTGGCCCGTCTCCTGGAACCGACGGAGCGCGTCCAACACGCGCACGGTCTCCGGAAGCGCGAGGACGGGCCGCATGTGCGACCGGACAGGTCGGTCGGGGTCTGCGCCCACCAGGTCTCGCGCGAACAGGACCCCCACGATGTGGTCCAGGTCGCCCTCGTACACCGGGAACCGGGAGTAGGTCGTCTCGCGGATCCGCTGCACCGCAGCCCCCACGGTGGCGTCGGCCGGGATGGCCACGAGTTCCGTCCTTGGGGTCATGACCTCTGCCACCACGCGGCCCGTGGCCTTGAGCACACCCTCCAGGACCCGCGCGCCCTTCTCCTCGATCAGCCCGGCCCGCAACCCCTCTTCCACCAACCCGCCGAACTCCTCCACGGTGAGCCGCCGCACCGTGGGGCCCCGCTGCCCGAGCAGCCACAGGACCACGTTCACCGCCGCCGCCAGGACCGCGGCCGCCGGGGACACGAGCCGCGCGAACGCCCCGACCGCCGGGGCCATACGGCTCGCCCAGTCCTCCGCCCGCGCCAGGGCGATCCGCTTCGGCACCAGCTCTCCCAGCACCAGGGACGCGAAGGTCACCGTCACCACCACGGTCCCCACGGCGAGGCTCCCTGCGTAAGGCGCGAGGCCCGGCCAGCCCCGCAGCAGGCTCGCGAGGGGTTCGGCCAGCCGCGCGCCCGAGTACACACCCGCCAGCGTGCCCACCAGGGTGATGCCCACCTGTACCGCGGCCAGGAAGCGGTCCCGGTGCTGCACCAGCTCCAGTGCCGCCTGCGCCCCGCGGTCGCCCTCCGCCTTGCGGCGCTCCAGGACGCCCGGGCGGGCGGTGACCACGGCCATCTCAGCCGCGGCGAACAGTCCGTTCGCCAGGACCAGGGCCAGGACCACCGCCGCTTCCCAGTACCACGCCACGGCCTCTCCTCCCTGAAGCGCTCACCGGACCGGGCTTGGCGGCAGGTAGGGCTGCTGGAACAGCACGCCCGTCTGCCCGACGCCCACGGCACCACGGTAGTTGGGGAAGGCGGTCAGCCAGACCTCCATCCAGAACTCCTGCCGTGCCCCGTAGTAGGTGGCGCTGGCAGCCCAGCAGCCGTCGTAGTAGGTGACCCGGACCTCGTCGTGCACCACCACCCCTCCGGGGGGGAAGTACGCCGCGCGGTAGCCCACTTCCCACTGCGCCGAGAGCCGGGCCCGCACCGAGAGCTCCGCGGACTGGAGCTGGCCCAGCACGGGGTCGGCGGAGGCCGCGGCGGTGACCAACCAGTCGGGGAACGGGAGCCAGTCCACCCGTAGGGTCAGGAGGTCCGGCAGGCCCGTACGGAAGTTGAACCCCCCTGCGAGCTCCGCGCCGAAGAACCCGGTGCGGTAGGTGAGGCCAAAGAGCACGTTGTGGATCTGCGTGAGCTCCCGGTCGAACAGGAAGGGGGTGGTCCCCGCCTGCTCCTGAAAGTTGTAGCTGAGGCGCCCCGACCACGCGTCGCTGAACCGGTGGTTGGCGTTCACACTGAGCGTCGCCACCCCGCGCAGGTCTCCGCTCGTGTAGTACGAGCCCCGGAGGCTCAGGCGACCGTCCAGGGTCGTGGCTGGACCCGCGGCCCAGGCCCCGGACACCAAGCCCTGCAAGTCCAGCCGGAGGGCAGCCACCTCCCCCAGGCTGCCGTCGGGCCGCAGCACGTTGCGCTCCGCGAAGTAGCCGACCCCCGCGGTCCACTGGACCAACAGGGTGGCCTCGCCCCACCGAAGCGGTTGAGCAAAGCCCGCGGCCACCACCTCCGGCAGGCGCGAGAGGGAATAGAATCGGTCGTCCGGGAACCCCTCCCCGTCCAGGTCGAACCGGTGCTCGGCCACCAGCTGCAGCGTGAAGCCAGGTCCGAAGTAGCTGAGGTCGAGGCGGGGGGTCGCCTCCAGGTCCGCGCCGGCCGCGAACACGTTTTGGAAGTACGGCACGTCCAGGCGGCCCCGCAGCTGCGGGCCCAAGGACCGCTCGTACAGCGCCCGCGCGGACAGGGACTCGCTCTGGAGCACCCCCCCTTCGGACCGCGCGTAGGTGGCGAAGAGGTTTCCGGTCTGCTCCAGGTCCCGGAAGAGGAGGTCCGCGCTCGTGTAGAGGTTCTGGGTCACGGACCCGTCCGCGGCCTGGCGGCGGAACAGGTCCGAGAACACCCCGACTCCGAACCCCCCCCCGAAGTCGTGCCGGTGCGCGAGCCGCAGGCGGACGTCGGCGCCGCCCGTCTGCCGGTTGCCCAGGCCGTAGACGAAGTAGTCGCCCTCCCCGCGGTCGTACCGCCAGATGTGCTCCACGCCCGCGCCCGCGCCCACGCGTTCCATCCAGTCCAAGTAGACGAACCCGTAGTGCTGGTCGTTCACAAAGTACGTGGCGGACGTCTTCACGAACCAGCCCTCGACCTCGTTCCACCCCACCACGGGCAGGATCCGCTGTTGGCGTGGCTCGCGCAGGAACAGCACGAAGAAGGGCAGGGTCAGGACTCGCCGCCCGAACAGGAAGAGGGACGCGTTGCGCAGCACGATCTTGTCCTGCGGGACGAACTCGATCTCCTCCGCGGCGAGCTTGTACGGCGTGGTGGGGTCGTCCAGGTCGCACGTGGTGAGCTCCGCGTCGTGCAGGCACACCCGCTGCTGGACGTTCCCTTCCAACCGACGGGCGCGGAGCTGGATGGGCTCGAGAGCCCGGGGGTCCAGCCACCGCGTCTCCGCCCGATCCAGGCTCCCGAACCGCGTACGGAAGTTGTACGTGAGCTGGTCCGCGGTGACCGTCTGGCCCGCCTCGCGGAGCACCACCCGGCCCCGCGCCACCAGCTCCCGCGCTTCCAGGTCCAAAAAGACCTCGTCCGCCTCCACGGTGACGTCTCCAGAGGTGATCACCACGTTCCCGCGCGCGTAGGCTTGGTTGCGCGCCCGGTCCACCCGCAGGAAGTCCGCGCGCACCCGGATGGGGAGCTCTTCCTGGGCGGCCGAAGGAGCGCGGAGACCCCAGAGGAAGACCAGAACCGACGCGACGGCCGCGCCCAGGCGCCGCATGGGCCGGGTCACGGCCGTACGGTGAAGGTGGTGTCCACGGCGCCGTACGCCTCGAAGGTGTCCTCCTTCAGCGACACCACCACCCGCTGCGCCTCGAGCCAAGAACCGTCCTCCCGCTCGAGGCGCACGCGCCGGCCGCTGAGTACGATGCGGCCCTCCTGGTCGTCGTACTCCGCGCGCTCTCCGGTGGCCGACCGGCCCCGCTGGGTCACGCGGACGGAGCCTACGGCGAGGGCGTTGCGGCTCCCGAGCTGGACCACCACGCGCTGCGCCTCCAGCACCGCGGGGCTGGACAGCGCTTCTTCCTCCTCCCGCGACCGGGGTGGCCGCACGAGCCGTTCCCGGAGGAGCCACTGGCCGCTGGTCTGCTCGAGCCGCACCCGTCCCACTAGCTCGATCCGATCCTTCGACTCGGAGTACGTCCCCTCGTCCGCCCGGGCCCGCTTGTCCACCTGCTCCAGGCGGACGTCGCCCTCCGCGGTGGCCTCCTCGGTGCGCGCACACTCCACCGTCAGCCGCCGGTCCGCCCGCAGCACGGTGT
>BEII01000170.1 GCA_002898935.1 bacterium HR32 | reverse complement strand
GTGGGTCCCAGGAACAGGAAGGCGCCGATGGGCCGCTTGGGGTCCTTGAGGCCCGCCCGGGCCCGCCGGATGGCGTCCGCCACCGCCTGCACCGCCTCGTCCTGCCCCACCACCCGCTGGTGGAGCCGATCCTCCAGCTGCAGGAGCTTCTGCATCTCGCCCTCCAGCAGCCGCGTGACCGGGATCCCGGTCCACTTGCTCACCACCTCCGCGATGTCCTCCGCGTCCACCTCCTCCTTCAGGAGCCGCTGCGGCCCCAGGGCCCGCAGTTCCGCCTCCGCGGCCTCCAGCTGCTTGGCGAGCTCCGGAAGGGTCCCGTACCGGAGGCGCGCGGCCCGCTCCAGGTCCGCCACCCGTTCCGCCTGCTCCAGCTCCACCTTCGTACGGTCCATCTGTTCTTTGATGGAGCGGATCCGCTGCACGATCTGCTTCTCCCGCTCCCAGCGCTGGCGGAGGGCTTCGCTGTCCTGGCGCAGGCGGGCCAGCTCCTGCTCCAGTTTCTCCAACCGATCCCGGGACGCAGGGTCGGTCTCCCGCCGCAGCGCCTCCCGCTCGATCTCCAACTGCATGATCCGCCGGTCGATCTCGTCCAGCTCCGCGGGCTTGCTGTCGATCTCCATACGGAGCTTGGCCGCGGCCTCATCGATGAGGTCGATGGCCTTGTCGGGCAGGAAGCGGTCGCTGATGTACCGGTGGGACAGGGTGGCGGCGGCGATCACCGCGGCGTCCGTGATCCGGACCCCGTGGTGGACCTCGTACTTCTCCTTGAGTCCGCGGAGGATGGAGATGGTGTCTTCCACGGACGGCTCCCCTACGTACACGGGCTGGAAGCGGCGCTCCAGGGCAGGGTCCTTCTCGATGTGCTTCCGGTACTCGTCCAGGGTGGTGGCGCCGATGCAGTGGAGCTCCCCCCGGGCCAGCATGGGCTTGAGGATGTTGGCGGCGTCCATGGCCGCACCCTCCGCCGCGCCCGCACCCACCACGGTATGGATCTCGTCGATGAAGAGGATGATCTCGCCCTGGCTGTCTGCGATCTCCTTCAGGACCGCCTTGAGCCGCTCCTCGAACTCCCCGCGGTACTTGGTCCCCGCCACGAGGGCGCCCAGGTCCAGCTGGAACACCCGCTTGCGCTTGAGCTGTTCAGGCACGTCGCCTCGCACGATGCGCTGTGCGAGCCCTTCCACGATGGCGGTCTTGCCCACGCCCGGCTCGCCGATGAGCACGGGGTTGTTCTTCGTCCGCCGGCTGAGGACGTGGATGACCCGCCGGATTTCCTCGTCGCGGCCGATCACGGGGTCCAGCTTGCCGGCCCGGGCCAGCTCGGTGAGGTCGCGGCCGTAGCGCTCCAGGACCTGGTACTTCGCTTCCGGCCTGGGGTCGGTGACCCGCGCCCGGCCCCGGACGTCGGACAGGCCCCGCAGCACCGCCTCCCGGGTGACGCCGCTCTGCTGCAGCACCCGGCCTGCACCGGTCTCCGGTGCGTCGGCCATGGCCAGCAGGAAGTGCTCGGTGCTCGTGTACTCGTCGCCCATCCGCTGGGCCTCGCGCTCCGCTGCGTCCCACACCCGGCGCAGGCCCGGCCCCACGTACAGCTCCGCCACGCCCTGCACCCGCGGCAGCACTCCCAAGGCCTGCTCCAGGTGCTGCCGGATGCGTGCCACCGGGGCTCCCGCCCGCTCCAGGACCTGCGGGACCACCCCCTCGGGTTGCTCGAGCAGCGCCCACAACAGGTGCTCGGTGTCCACCTGTGGGTGGTTGCGCTCCCGCGCGAGCTCCTGAGCCCGCTGGAGCGCCTCCTGCGACTTCTCCGTCAGCTTGTCCCACCGCATGGTCCCTCGCCCCTTCCCGTGGTGTTACTTCAGCCCCATGGCGGCCCGCGGGTTCTCACGCCGCAGCCGGGCCAGCTGTTCCACCAGTCGCCGCTCCTCGGGCGTGAGGCGTTGCGGCAGCACCACCTTCACCCGCACCAGCAGGTCGCCCCGCCCGCCGCCTCTGAGCCTCGGCATGCCCAGGCCGCGGAGCCGGAAGGTCTGCCCGTTCTGGGTCTCCGGCGGGATGCGCATGGTCACCTTCCCGTCCAGGGTGGGGACTTCCACCTCCGCGCCCAGCAACGCCTCCGTCAAGGAAACGGGCAGTTCGCACACCAGGTCGTCCCCTTCCCGGGTGAACAGGGGGTGCGGCTGTACGCGGACCTCCACGTACACGTCCTCCCCGTCCGCCGCCCCCCGTACCCGCACCTTCTGGCCTGTGCGCACCCCGGGCGGGATGCGTACCTTTACCCGGCGGGGAAACCCGTTGCGGACCAACAGCTCCCGCTCCGTGCCGCGGAAGGCCTCCTCCAGGCTGATCTCCGCGGTGGTGGTGAGGGGGCCTGCTGTGCGCGCGGCGGGCTCGAAGGGATCCACGGCGGTCAGGTCGCCGAAGAACCGCCGGAAGAAGTCCGAGAACCCGCCCAGCAGGTCCTGAGGACCGCCGAACACCACGGTCCACTCCTCCTGGCGCGGGCCTCCGCCCGGCCGCGCGAACACCTGCTCCCACGGCCCCCCCCGCTCCCGCAGCTCCAGCATCTGGTCGTAGCGCGCGCGCTTTTGCGGGTCGCTCAGGACCTGGTAGGCTTCGTTGATCTCCTTAAACCTCTCCGCGGCCTGGGGGTCCTTGTTCACGTCGGGGTGGTACTGCCGGGCCAGCCGGCGGAAGGCCTCCCCGATGGCCTTGCCGTCGGCCTTCCGGTCCACCCCCAGGATGCGGTAGTAGTCCTTGAACTCCATGACCCACCCGGCAGCTCTACTGAGCCACCCGGACCCGCGCAGGCCGCAACACCCGGCCGTTCCACACGTAGCCCTGCTGGACCACCTCCAGCACCGTGCCGGGCTCGGCCCCGGCTTCCTCCGCGGAGGCCACGGCCACCGCCTCGTGCCGTGCGGGGTCGAACCGCTCCCCCGCCGCGGGCATGGGTTCTACCCCCAGGCTCCTGAGGTTGTCCAGCAGCGACCGGTGGGTCATGCGCAGCCCGTCCAGGATGCCGGCGGCCGACTCGCCCTCCGCCGCCCGCTCGGCGTACTGGATGGCCCGCTCCAGGTCGTCCACGGCCGAGAGCAGCACGAGCAGCATCTGACGGCGGGTCCGCTCCACCGCTTCCTGCTGCATGCGGGCCGCGGCCTTCTTGTAGTTCTCCAGGTCCGCGGCGGCGTGCAGGAACTGCTGCCAGTTCCGCTCCGCCTCCTGGCGGTAGCGCTCCACCTCCTCCCGCAGGGCCGCCACCTGCTCCGGGCTCACCGCGGCGGCGGGTTCCGCCTGCGCCGCGGGCTCCTCCGCGGGCGGCAGGCCCGCGGCCACGTCCACGTCGGGCTCCTGCGGCTTCGGCCGTTCCTCCGCCATCGCAGCCTCCTGCACTCACTCGCTGGGCTTGTAGTCCGCGTCGATTACCTCGCCGTCGCCCTTGGTCTCCCCGCCGGTACTGGCGCCTGCTGCGGCGCCCCGGTACAGGAGCTCGGTGAGCCGGTAGGTGAGCCGCTGCACCTCGTCCGACAGCTGGCGCACCCGCGCCACGTCCCGGGCCTGTACCGCCTGCCGCAGCTCCGCCACCTTCTGCTCCAGCTCCCGGCGCTCGGACTCCGACACGCTCTTCGCTTGCTCGCGCAGCAAGCGCTCCGTCTGGTAAGCGAGGCTGTCGCCGCGGTTGAGGACCTCCGCCTCTTCCCGCTTGCGGCGGTCCTCTTCCGCGTGCGCCTCCGCCTCCCGGATCATGCGCTCCACCTCTTCCTTCGTGAGGGTGGAGGTGCCGGTGATCTTGATGGACTGCTCCCGGCCCGTGGCCAGGTCTTTGGCGGAGACCGCCAGGATCCCGTTGGCGTCGATGTCGAAGGTGACCTCGATCTTCGGCACGCCCCTGGGCGCCGGCGGGATCCCGTCCAGGATGAACCGACCTAGGGTGCGGTTGTCCCGGGCCATGGGCCGTTCCCCCTGCAGCACGTGGATCTCCACCTGCGTCTGGCCGTCCTCCGCGGTGGTGAAGGTCTCGCTCTTCCGGGTGGGGATGGTGGTGTTCCGCGGGATCAGGACCGTCATCACCCCGCCCAGGGTCTCGATGCCCAGGGACAAGGGGGTCACGTCCAGCAACACCACGTCCCGCACCTCGCCCGCCAGCACGCCCGCCTGGATGGCGGCGCCGATGGCCACCACCTCGTCCGGGTGCACCTCCTTGTTCGGCTCCTTCCCGGTGAGCCGGCGCACCAGCTCCTGGATCATGGGCATGCGGGTGCTGCCGCCCACCAGGATCACCTCGTTCAGGTCGCGCTCGCTGAGCTTGGCGTCCTGGAGGGCCTGGCGGAAGGGCCCGATGCACCGCTCCACCAAGTCCGCGGTCAGCTCCTCGAACTTGGCGCGGGTGAGGACCATGTCCAGGTGCTTGGGGCCGGTGGCGTCCGCGGTGATGAAGGGCAGGTTGATGGTGGTCTGGACCATGGAGCTGAGCTCGATCTTGGCCCGCTCCGCGGCCTCCCGCAGGCGCTGCAGGGCCTGGCGGTCCTGCCGCAGGTCGATCCCGTGCTGCTTGCGGAACTCGTCCGCGAGCCAGTTCACGATCCGCTCGTCCCAGTCGTCCCCGCCCAGGTGGGTGTCCCCCGCGGTGGCGCGCACCTGGAACACCCCCTCTCCGATCTCCAGCACGGAGACGTCGAAGGTGCCGCCCCCCAGGTCCCACACCAGCACCGTCTCCGAGCCCTTCTTGTCGAGCCCGTAGGCCAGGCAGGCGGCGGTGGGTTCGTTGATGATCCGCAGCACCTTCAGACCCGCGATCTCGCCCGCGTTCTTGGTGGCGGTCCGCTGGGCGTCGTTGAAGTACG
>BEII01000169.1 GCA_002898935.1 bacterium HR32 | reverse complement strand
CCGGTGCTTCTCCCCTGGACTCCATCAAGAACGCGGGGCTCCCTTGGGAGCTGGGGCTCAGCGAGGCGCGGCGGGCGCTGGCCGCCAACGGCCTGCGGGGACGGGTACGGCTGCGGGTGGCCGGCGGGTTCAAGGTGGGCCGCGACGTGATCCTCGCGGCGCTGCTGGGTGCGGACGAGTTCGGGTTCGGGACCGCGGCCCTGGTGGCCTTGGGTTGCGTGATGGCCCGCCAGTGCCACTCCAACACCTGCCCGGTCGGGATCGCCACCCAGCGGGAGGACCTGCGCGGCAAGTTCCCCGGCACCCCGGAACGGGTGGAGGCGTACTTCCGCGCGCTGGCCGAAGACGTGCGCCGGCAGCTGGCCGCGCTGGGCGCCCGCGCCCTGGACGAGATCATCGGACGCGTGGACCTCCTGGCGGTGCGGGAGGGGGTGGCCCTGCACCGGGCAGAGCGGCTCGACCTGTCGGAGAACCTGGCCCCTGCTCCGGGCGAGGCGCGCGGCCGGTGGGCGGAACCCCTCGCCGTGGCCGGGGAGCTCAACCGGCGCCTGGTGGAACAGTACCGGCACACGGTGGAGCACGGCGTGCCCGCGGAGGGACAGCACCCCATCACCAACCGCGACCGGACCGTGGGCGCTACCCTCGCGGGCGAGATCGCAGCGCGATGGGGAGACGACGGGCTCCCCGAGGGCACCCTGCGCCTCACCTTCGAAGGCGCCGCAGGCCAGAGCTTCGGCGCGTTCTGCGTCCCCGGCATGCACCTGCGACTCGTGGGAGAGGCCAACGACTACGTGGGTAAGGGGATGTCCGGCGGCGAGATCGTGGTGGTGCCGCCTCCGCCGCTGCACCGGGAGAGCTGGCGGCACGTGATCGTCGGCAACACGGTGCTGTACGGCGCCACGGGCGGGACCTTCTTCGCCGCAGGCCGCGCGGGCGAGCGCTTCGCGGTGCGCAACAGCGGCGCCGTGGCGGTGGTGGAGGGAGCCGGCGACCACTGCTGCGAGTACATGACGGGGGGCGTGGTGGTGGTCCTAGGGCCGGTGGGGAGGAACTTCGGTGCGGGCATGACCGGAGGCCGGGCCTACGTGCTGGACGAAGCGGGCGTCGTGGACCGGCAGGTCAACCCGGACTCGGTGGAAACCGGCCCGCTGTCCGAGCGGGAGGCGGAAGAGCTGCGGGAGTTGCTGGTCCGCTACCACGAGGCCACAGGTAGCCACCGCGCGCACTCCCTGCTCAGGCGCTGGCGGTCGGTCGCCTCCCAGTTCCGCGCAGTGCGCCCGCGGGTAGAGTCGCCCGCGGCGGTGCGCCCCGCACCGGCAGCCCGGCCCGCGCGTTGACACGGCCCGAGGCGGGCCGCTACCCTCCGGTCAAGGACGCCGTGCCAGGACGCGGGCACAGCAGCCGGCGTCCGTTGCTTCGTACGGGAGGCCGCGACGCCCCGTGCTGCGGGGCGTCGCACCGTTTCCGGACCGGGAGGGAGGCCGTGCGCCGACGCGTGGTGGTGGCCGAGGACGAGGCGGTGGTGCGCATGGGGGTGCGCGCCATCTTGGAGGAGGCAGGATACGAGGTGGTGGGGGAGGCCGCGGACGGCGAGCAGTGTCTGGAACAGGTTCACCTCCACGACCCGGACCTCGTGATCCTCGACGTGCGCATGCCGCCTCCGGACGGCATCGAGGTGGCACGCCGCCTGCGCGACACCTCCCCCCGCCCCGTAGTCTTCTTGACCGCCTTCGGAGACCGGGACCTCCTGGAGGCCGCGGCCGCCGCCGGTGCGTTCGGGTACGTGGTCAAACCCGTGGTGGGTTCGGAACTCCTCGCGGCCCTGGAACTCGCGTGGGCCCGGTGGCGGGAGCTGGCGGAGGCTCGGGAAGCGCTGGAGACCCGGAAACTGGTGGAACGGGCCAAGGGGGTGCTCATGCGCCGGCTCGGGCTCGGCGAGGAGGAGGCCTACCGTCTGCTCCAGCGTCGTAGCCGAAACTTGAGGCGCCCCATGCGCGACGTGGCGCGCGAGGTTCTCGCGCACGACGAGGTGGTTTCCCAGCGGTCCCCCCGAGAGCCCAAGGGACGGTGAACGAGCTCGCCTTCGACGTCGTCCACGTGCCCGCCGGCGAGGTCACTGCCCTCGCCGGGGACGTGGCGGCGGTGTACCGGGCGGCCTTCGCCGAGCCGCCGTACCGCTACGGCCAAACGCAGGTCCGCGAGTTCCAGCAGGAGGTGTTCGCCCGCCACGTGGGACGGGAGGGCTTCCGGCTCGTGGTGGCGCGGGTCGCGGGCCGCGTGGTGGGGTTCGCCTACGGGTACACGGGCCAGCGGGGCCAGTGGTGGACCGACGTGGTCGCTCACGCCATGCCTGAGGCGGTGGCGCGGCAGTGGCTGGGCGGGCACTTCGAGTTCGTGGAGCTCGCAGTCGCCCCCGAGTTCCAGCGGTGTGGGATCGGCACCGCCCTGCACGACGCGCTCCTCCAAGGGCTGCCGCACCCGCGGGCGTTGCTGTCCGCGCTGGACGCACCCACACCCGCCCTGCGCCTGTACGGGCGCAAGGGCTGGCGCGTACTCGTGCGCGGCCTAAAGTTCCCGGGCTCAGACTCCACGTACCTCATCCTGGGCCTCGACCTCACCCAGCGCGGGATCCGTTGACAACCCGGAGGAGGGTTGCTATAAAGGCCACAAGCGGTCGGTGACCGCAGGGCCGGGACGCCCGCCTACAGCGGACGTCCCGCTTTTTGTTTTGGACCACATCGGGCCAGGACGCCCCCAGGGGCGTCCTTCGCCTTTTCGGGAGGACGAGGATGCGTCGAGCTTCGGTTCTGGCCGCGGCCTTGGGGCTCACCCTCGCGTGCGCCGGCGCGGCCTGCGCCGCCGACCCCACGGGTGCCGAGACGCTCAAGGCGAACCCCAACGCGCCGGTGAACTTCACGTGGACCTTGGTCTCCGCCTTCCTCGTGTTCTTCATGCAGGCGGGGTTCGCGCTCCTCGGCGCAGGGCTGATCCGGTCGAAGAACACCGTCAACTATCTCACGAAGAGCTACATGGACTTCAGCATCGCGGCCCTCAGCTACTGGGCGTTCGGGTTCGCCCTCATGTTCGGCGGCAGCAAACTCTCGAGCGGCTTGGAACACGGCACCCCGTGGGTGGGTCTGTCGGGGTTCTTCCTCAGCGGCTCCGCGTACGACGTCACCACGGCCTTGTTCTGGATCTTCCAGATGGTGTTCGCGGCCACCGCGGCCACCATCGTCGCCGGCGCCATGGCGGAGCGTACGAAGATCCAGGCCTACCTGGCCTACAGCTTCCTCGTCAGCGCCCTCGTCTACCCGATCTACGGCCACTGGGTGTGGGGCGGCGGGTGGCTCGCCACCCTGCCCTTCGGCGTGGGCGCCCGCGACTTCGCGGGTTCCGGGGTCGTGCACGCGGTCGGCGGCCTGCTGGCCCTCGTAGGTGCGGCGATGGTGGGGCCCCGCATCGGCAAGTTCAACCCGGACGGGACGGCCAACACTCTGCCGGGCCACAACATGACCTACGTGGTCAGCGGCACCTTCATCCTGTTCTTCGGGTGGTTCGGGTTCAACGCGGGCAGCACCCTGGCAGCCACCGACCTGCGGATCTCCGTCATCGCCGTGAATACCTTCCTGGCTGGCGCGACGGGCGGGGTGGTGGCCCTGTACGCGTCCATGGCCCGCACCGGCAAGGCGGACATCGGCATGGCCTGCAACGGAGCCCTCGCAGGGCTCGTGGGGATCACCGCGCCGTGCGCGTACGTCCCCACGTGGGCCGTGGTGGTGATCGGCGGCGTCGCCACCTGGATCATGATGTGGAGCCTGGGCTTCGTGGAGCGGGTGTTGAAGGTGGACGACCCCGTGGGCGCGGTGTCCGTGCACGCCGCGGGCGGCCTGTGGGGTCTGCTGGCGGTGGGGATCTTCGCGGACGGGACCTACGGGGACGTGCGGGGGCTGATCGTGGGTGAGGTGGGCCAGCTGGTGGCGCAGCTGATCAGCATGGGGACGGTGACGGTCTGGACCCTGGGCACGGGCTACGTCCTGTTCGCCCTCATCCGGGCCACCATCGGCCTGCGAGCGTCCCGGGAGGAGGAGCTGCAAGGACTGGATATCCCGGAGCACGGGGTGCCCGCTTACGCCCTGGACCCCTCTCCGGCAGCCGCGGGCGCCTAGACTTCGACGAGGAAGGAGGTGGTGCACGTGGAAGCGTGGGTCGCCCTAGGGTCGTTCGTCCTCCTGTTCTGCGCGTGGGTGGTTTTGCCCAGCCGCCTCCTGCGCCGGGCCCGTCGCGAGGAGCGGGTTTGACGCCGGGGCGGGCCTGTGGTATAAGGGCAGCGAACCGAATCACGGACTTGCGGGCCGCGACGCCCCTGCACCGCACGGTGCCGGGGCGTCTTTGCTTTGCGGGCAAGACTCTGTTGACCGGAGGTGGCACGACGATGATCCCGCGGACGCCCAGCGACGTGCTGGCCCTCGTGAAGGAGAAGGGAATCCGGATGGTGGACCTGCGCTTCACAGACCTCCCGGGGACGTGGCAGCACGCGTCCATCCCGGCCTCCCAGCTCGACCTGTCCACGTTCACCAAGGGGGTGGGCTTCGACGGCAGCAGCATCCGCGGCTTCCAGGCCATCCAGGAGAGCGACATGCTGCTCGTCCCCGACCCGGAGACCGCCTTCGTAGACCCATTCCTGGAGGTCCCCACCCTGGCCATGATCTGCGACGTGGTGGACCCGGAGACCCGCGCCCCCTACTCCCGGGACCCGCGCTACGTGGCCCGCAAGGCCGAGGCCTACCTCAAGGAGACAGGGATCGCGGACACCAGCTACTGGGGCCCTGAGATCGAGTTCTTCATC
>BEII01000168.1 GCA_002898935.1 bacterium HR32 | reverse complement strand
GCCGGCGCTTGACCTCACGGCGCAGCACCTCCAGGGCCTCCTCGTCGGAGAGCGGGCGGCCGCGCTCGATCTCCAGGTTGTGCAGAGCGGCCCGCGCCAGGCGCAGGGTCGACAGCCGTACTTCGTCCCGGTTCTTGAGCGCCCGCTGCAGGTCCTCCGCGATCCTCGCCGCGAGGCTCACTCCGAAGCCCTCCAAACGAACCGGGCTCCGAAGCCCTCGGAGCCCGGTAGGATCCTCGCCCGCCGTGCGGCCGGCGCCTGGCCCTAGCGGGACGCCTTGCGGGCCCGCTTTGCGGCCTTGCGCCGACGCCGGTCGCTCGGCTTCTCGTAGTGTTCGTGCCGCTTGGCCTCCACGAGGATGCCGGAACGCTGGACCTGGCGCTTGAACCGGCGGAGGGCGCTATCCAGCGACTCGTCCTTTCCCACGCGGACGGTAGCCATGTTCACACCTCCTTCCGGCACAGCGCGCGCTGCGTTGATAATGGGATTGTAACACAGGCTGCCCGCTTGGACCAAAGAGCGCCGCGCCGCCGTTCAATAGGCGGGAGGGTCGTTCTCCAGGACGCCGATCCCAGGAGGAAACGTGCACGACCCGACACCCCGACGCTGGCCGGACGGGCGCGACCTTGAGCTCCCACGGTCGGCCGGACGGGCCACCGACGGCCATGCGCCCGCCTACCGGGCTTACGCGGCCGCGTGGGGGTGCGTCGGCCTCGGGCTGGCTGTGGCGGGCCTGCCGAGGCTGTCTGAGGTGGACCTCGGCCCCGTGGGCCTGCTGCTCGCGCTTGGGGCGGCTGGCAACCTGATCACCGTGCGCCTTCCGGGCGGGGTGGTGTACACCATGCAAGGGCCGGTGGCCCTGGCCGGCGTGTGGCTGGTGGGCTGGCCGGTCGGGATCCCGCTCAACCTCCTGTCCGCGCTGGTTCTGGCAGCCACCCAGCGGGCCAGCGTGTGGCGTGCTGTGCTGTACGTGGGCAACGCCACGGCAGGGCTCGCCCTGGCCGACGCGGTCTTCCACGCCATGGTGCCCGGTGCGTTACCCCAGAGCCCCACCTGGCAGGAGGCCTTTGCCCTTCTCGTCGCCGGGGGCGCCTTCGGGGCGCTCACGGGCGTCGTCGTGTCCGTGGGGCGTTTCCTCGACAGTCACGACCCCGTGCACCTGCGGCCGGCTCGCTGGGTCGCCCTCACCGGGGCCGCGGTTGTCCTGTACGTACCCCTGTCCCACCTGATGGTGACAGCCCTACGGGCCGGGCCCGGAGGGACTTTGCTCGCGACCAGCGTGTGGCTGCTGGCGAGCCTTGCGGTGAAAGGGCTGGCCGACACCCGGGAGGCGAACCGGAGGCTGGAGGCGGCCCTCACCTCCCTCCGCGAGGTCGCGGCCACCGATCCCCTCACGGGGCTGTACAACCGACGCCGGTTCGACGAGGCAGTCGCCTGGGAGTGCCAGCGCGCGGAGCGTTCGGGCCGTCCGTTCTCGCTGCTCGTGGCGGACCTCCGAGGGCTCAAGCGGACCAACGACAGCCTGGGCCACCACGCCGGCGACCTCCTGCTGCAGTCCGCGGCCCAGGCTCTGCGCCGGTCCGTGCGGGCCACGGACCTAGTCTTCCGGATCGGAGGGGACGAGTTCGCCCTGGTGTTGCCCAACACCGGGGTTGAAGGGGCCGCGCTGGTGGCGCAGGCGGTCGTGGACGAGGTCCAGCGCGTGCGGGTGCGGGTGGAAGGCCAGGTGCTGCACCCGCGCCTGACCGTAGGGGCTGCCACGTACCCGGACGACGGGGCGAGCCCGCAGCAGCTGATGCTCGCCGCAGACCTGGCCATGTACCGCGCCCGCCAGCTCGGCCGGGCCGTCGGGCAGGCCAGCGGCCCGCTCGCACTCCCGCCTCCCGGCTAGACCACCCCAAGAATTGCCCGGGGACTCTTGGGGACCCCGGCCCCTCTCAAGGAGGGCTCCTCCGGGTCCAGCTCTTAGGAGCCGCGTTGCGCCTCAGACAGGCCGTCAGCCCCAGCGCCGCTCGTCCACAAGCACAGGGGCGCCGTCCTCCAGGGTCCCGTCGGGCACGAGCTCCACCTGCGCCCGCAGCCCCGTCACCTCGCGCACGGTCTGCGCGAACCGTTCCGCCAGCTCTTGCGGCCCAGCGGCCTCAAGCCGTGCTATCAGTTCGTCGCGGTCCGCTGACCTACGGACGAGGAACTGGTACCGGCGCACCTCGGGGTGGCGGCTGGCCACGGCCCGCAGCTGCGCGGGGTACAGGAAGACCCCGCGTACCTTGACAGCCTCGGCGACCCGCCCGAGCACACCCTGCAGCCGCGGCGCGGTGCGGCCGCAAGGGCACGGGTCCTCCCACAGCGCCGAGAGGTCCCCGGTCGCGAGCCGCAGCAGCGGGTAGGTGGGGTCGAGGAGTGTCACCACCACCTCGCCCACCTCCCCTAGCCGGACCGGTTCGCGGGTGTAGGGGTCCAGGAGCTCCACGAGGCACCGGTCCAGCAGGTGCATCCCCTGCTTGTGGGGGCACTCGTACGCCACCATGCCCACGTCCGCGGTTCCGTACGCCTGCTGGGTGCGGATCCCCCTGGCCTCGAACCGCTCCCGGAGCGCTGGGGGCAGGGGTTCTGCACTCACGAGCGCGACCTCGAACCGAAGCGGGATCCGCAGCTCGTCTGCGCGCTCAAGGAGTGCAGCCAGGAAGCTGGGGGTGCCCGCGTAGCCCGTGGCACCGAGCTCAAAGGCGGCTCGGGCTTGGATCTCCGTGTTGCCCACGCCTCCGGGGATGACCACCGCGCCGAGGACCGCAAGCCCGCCCTCCACCATCCACGCGGCAGGCGTCAGGTGGTAGGAGAAGCTGTTCAGGACCACGTCGCCCGCGCGGAAGCCCGCAGCGTGCAGGACCGGGGCACACCCCCAGTAGTCCGGTCCCGGTCCCTCGGGCTCGAAGATGGGGCCGGGGGACCGGAACAGGCGCCGGACGCGCTCCCACGACGCCCAACCGCCCAGGGGCCAGCGGCCTGCCTGCAAGGCCGGCAGGTCTTCCTTGCGCAGCACGGGCACCGTACGCAGGCGCTCCCACGTGCACGGCCCGTCCAGCAGACCCGCCTCCCGGGCGCGCTCCAGGGCCGCGGGAGCCCGAGTCTCCCGCAGCACCTCCCGCAGCCGGCCGAGTTGCCAGGCAGCGCGCTCGTCTGGAGGCAGCGCTTCCTGGGGCGAGTACAGGGTGTCCGACCGGTCCCGCACGGCACCGCCCGTTCAGTTGGACGGCCCGGTCCGGGGCTCCTGCCGGCGGGTTGCTGGCCGGGGCCGGCAGCCCTACGATAGGGGCTGTTGCGTTCCAACCCCTGTGCGGAGGGCTTCCATGTGGCAGGTGCCAAGAGCGGTCACGGTGGTGGCGGGTGCCGGGGAGGGATCCACGGAGATCAACGCCTTCGACCGGGCCCTGTTGGACGCGGGGATCGCCAACTTGAACTTTCTGCGGGTCACCAGCATCCTTCCCGCGGGGGCGCGGCTGGTGCCCATGCGCCGGGTCCCGGAGGGCACCCTCATGCCTGCGGTGTACGCCCGCATCACGAGCCACGTCCCCGGGGAGCGGATCGCGGCGGCGGTAGGGGTCGGGTTCAGCGAAGACCGGTACGGGGTCATCATGGAGTACTCGCACAAGGGGACCGCGGAGAACGCCGAGCAGATCGTCCGCCGCATGGTTCGGGAGGCTTTTGACGTGCGCGGGCTCACCCTCCGCGAGGTGGTGGTGGCGGTGCGGGAACACGTGGTGGAGCGGGTGGGCTGCGCGGTGGCCGCGGTCCTCTTCTGGCCGGACTCGTAGACCGGGAGGGAGGCGCATGGCGGAGTGGCTGTGGGACCACGGGGGCGAGGGCTTCGCCCAAGTCTACCGCACGGACGAGGTGCTCTTCGACGCCGCCTCGCCGTACCAGCGCGTGCGCGTCGTCCGCACGCCCATGTTCGGCCGCATGCTGGTGCTCGACGACGCAGTCCAGACCTCGGAAGCCGACGAGTTCTGCTACCACGAGCTGCTGGCGCACCTGCCGCTCGTCACGCATCCCGCTCCGAAACGGGTCCTGATCGTGGGCGGAGGGGACGGGGGTCTCCTGGAGGAAGCGCTCAAGCACCCCGTGGAGCGCGCCGTGATGGTGGAGATCGACCGCATGGTGGTGGACGCCACCCTGCGGTGGATCCCGCAGATCCCTGGCGAGGCGTTCGAGGACCCGCGGACGGAGCTGCGTATTGAGGACGGTTTCGCGTACGTCCGAGGTTGCGCGGAGCGCTTCGACGTAGCCCTGGTAGACTCCACGGACCCCCAGGGTCCGTCCGTGCCCCTGTTCGGCGCCGCTTTCTACGGCGACCTCCACAGGCTTCTGGGGGAGGACGGCGTCCTCGCGGTCCAGAGCGGTTCGCCGCTGTACCAGCAGGACCTGGTTGCGGAAGTCCGCCGCAACCTACGTCAGCACTTCCCGGTGGTCCGCACGTACCTCGCGTGCGTGCCGAGCTACCCGGGTGTGCTGTGGACGTTCACCCTGGCTTCCAAGCGCCACGACCCCAAGGCGCTGGACCCGCAACAGGTGGATCGCAGGGTCGCGGGCCTGGGGCTGCGGTACTACACAGGGCTACAGCATGTGGCCTCGCTGAACCCTCCACCGTTCCTCCGGGACGTGCTGGAGGCCTAGGCCATGTCCGAGAAGTCCTCGCGAACACCCAAGACCGCGGGGTCTAGCCAGGTGTTCGTGTGAGCGGCGGAAGACCGTTCTTGGGCGCGGGCGAAGAGGGTCCGGTACGGGTCGCGCTCGTCGGCGTCCCGTACGACCGCACCCAGTCGTACCGCCACGGGGCGGCAGAAGGGCCCCGGGCGGTCCGGGAGGCTTCCTGGAGCCTCGAGACGTACAGCCCGGG
>BEII01000167.1 GCA_002898935.1 bacterium HR32 | reverse complement strand
GGATGGTGTTGAGCCACCGGCTACCCAACAGCCAGGTGACGGGCACCTGGTAGGCGAAGGAGTACCCGAAGTCTCCCTGCACCACCTGCCCCAGCCACCGCAGGTACTGCACGTGGGGTGGCTGGTCCAGTCCGAACTCCCGGCGCATCTGCTCCACCGTCTCCGCGCTCACCACGGGGTTCAGGCGCATCTCGTCCAGGAAGTCCCCGGGGGCCAGCTGGATCACGGCGAAGGACACCGCCGTGATCCCGAGGAGCATGGGGACCAGCAAAAGGACACGGTGGACGGCGTACCTCAGCACCCGTCCCTGAGGCCTCCTCCCCGCGGGCCCGGCCGCCGGCCTTCGCGGTGCACCCTACCGCCGCACGGGGGTCCGGTAGTACAGGATCTCCGACGGGCTCACGGCGCCCTGCAGCCCGATCTTCACGTTCCCCAGGGTGTTCCGCACCGCCGGCTGGGTCTTCGGCCAGGCGAAGGGCAGCCACGGCAGGTTCTCCGCGAACACCTCCTGCCAGCGGAAGTACAGCTGCCGGCGGCGCTCCTGGTTGGTCTCCAGGGCCACCTGCTCGAACAGGTCGTGGATCTGCTGCTCCCACGGCGTGGCGCACCGCTCCTGCTTGGGCCACCACATGTGCAGCGATCCGTTGCACAGCCACACGTTCCGGCCCGTGCCGGGTTCGATGCCGCCCGTGAGCCCGATGATGATGGCGTCCCACTTGAACGAGCCCACCAGCTTGCCCACCAACGAGTTGAAGGCCTCTGGCGCGTACGTCACCTGGATCCCCAGCCGCTGCCAGTCCTGCCGGAGGATGTTCCCGATGGCCACGCGGTCGTTGTTCTCCGCGTTGGTGGACAGGACGAAGGCCACGGGGTTGCCCTGCGGGTCCCGCAGCACGCCCTGCGCGTCCTTCCGGTAGCCGGCCTCCGCCAGGAGCTGCTGCGCCCGGTTCAGGTCGTAGGGGTACTGCCGCAGCCGCGGGTGGTAGTACAGCGGGTGGCCGCTACTCACCGGGCCCCAGGCGGGGGTGGCGCGACCCGCGTACACCTGCTGGGCCACCGCTTGGCGGTCCACCGCGTGGTTGAGGGCCCTGCGGAAGCGCACGTCCTGGAACCAGGTGCTCTTGGGCGGGCCGGCGCCCTCCGGGTTCATGTTCAGGACCACGAACTCCGAGGTGAAGGTCTCGGGGCCGTCGTAGATGGTGAAGTTGCCCTGCCGCTCCCGGGCCTTGAACTCCGCGTACTCCCGGGGTCGCG
This sequence comes from bacterium HR32, assembly GCA_002898935.1. Taxonomy (GTDB): domain Bacteria; phylum Sysuimicrobiota; class Sysuimicrobiia; order Sysuimicrobiales; family Sysuimicrobiaceae; genus Tepidifontimicrobium. Next base: position 3,643 of record BEII01000167.1, on the reverse strand, counting down.
CGCCATAAACGTCCGTCTCGCCCGCCTCGAACTTCAACCGGGCCGCGTCCAGGTTCGGCACCACGAGGATCACCCGTCGCGTGAGGTAGGGGAGGCGGTTCCCCCGCTGGTCCACCCCGTGGTAGTTGGGGTTGCGGATGAACTCCATCCGCTGTCCGGGCACGTACCGCTGCATCACGAAGGGTCCGGTGCCCACGATCTCCCGGGGCGGTGTGTTCACGCCCCACGTGCGGTTGAACTCCGCGCCCCCGCGCCGCAAGGCCTCCTCCAGCTTGTGCCGCGGCAGGATGGGCACCCCGATCTGCCGGAGGAAGATCCCCACGGGCTCGGGGGTGGTGAACTGCACGGTGTACGGGTCCACCACCCGCCAGCGCAGGGGACGGCCCCCGTAGGTCAGGGTGTCGCGGTAGCTGGTCTGCACGCCGTCGGTGAAGATGGCGCGGAAGGTGAAGTCCACGTCCGAGGCTGTGAAGGGCTGGCCGTCGTGCCACCGCACGCCCCGCCGGAGGCGGAAGGTCCACGTCCGCCGGTCCGGGCTCAGGGTCCACGCCTCCGCCAGGTCGGGCAGCACCTCCCCGGTGACGAAGTCCGTCTCGACCAGGCCGTCGAACACCAGCGAAAGCGGCGCCGTGGAGCTCGTCTCCTGGGCGACGATGTAGTTGAAGGTCCTGGGGTCGGAGATCTGCGAGGTCACGAACACGCCCCCGTACCGGGCGCCCTCACCAGGCGCGTGCGGGTGGACGAACGGGTTCGGGACGTCGGGCAGGGTCAGGCGGGGCTGGGGCCCGGGAGCCGCCACCCCTGCCACCACACCCACCGCCACCGCAAGGCACGCCAATACCAGACCAGCCCTCATCGTTGACCTCCCCTCCTGGTCCGCCCCGGAACCTAGCCCGGCATGTGGGCCCGGAACCCCGGGCGTTACCGCCTTCGCTCTGGTGGCCGGTCCTTCCTCCCGCGGCGGAGGTCAGCCCTCCACCCGCTCCAGAGGCGCGTAGCCGAGGGCCAGCCGTTTGGCGCCCAGCCCCTCGAAGTGCACCGTGGCCACCGCTGCCTCGCCTTCGCCCTCGAGCTCGAGCACCCTCCCCCGGCCAAAGTGCCGGTGCCACACCACGTCGCCCACCGCCAGGACCAGGGGAGCCCGTGGCGAGCCGCGGGGCGCGGCGTCCCACGGCGGCGGCCCAGGCTGGGCCCGCTCCAGGGCGTCCTCGGGCAGCTCGTCCAGGAACCGCGAGGGCACGTTGGCCACCGTACGGCCGAACAGGCTGCGGAGCTGCGCGTAACTCAGGTACAGACGCTCCTTGGCGCGGGTGATCCCCACGTACGCGAGCCGGCGTTCCTCCTCGAGCTGGCGGGGGTCGTCCAGGCTGCGCACGTGCGGGAAGATCCCCTCCTCCAGCCCGCACAGGAACACCGCGCGGAACTCCAGGCCCTTGGCGGCGTGGAGGGTCATGAGCACAACGCGGTCCGCCCGCTCGTCGTAGGTGTCGGCGTCCGTGACGAGGGACAGGTGTTCCAGAAACGCCTCCAGGCTGGCGTCCCCGGTGGCGGCTTCGTCCTCCTGGGCTACGGTGACCAGCTCCTGCCCGTTCTCCAGCCGGCTCGCGGCCTCGTCCGTGCCCTCCGCCTCCAGGGCTTCCCGGTACCCGGTCCGCTCCAGAACCTCCCCCACAAGCTCAGCCGCCCGCAGCCGCTCGGCCCGGGCCGCTAGCTCGCGCAACAACGCCACGAAGGCCGCGGCGGCGCGGCGGGCTGAGGCGGGCACGCCGGGCACCTCGTCCACGTGCTCCAGGGCCTGCCACAGGCTCCACCCCCGACCCGCGGCGAAGGCGCGCAGCTTGTCCACCGTCCCCTCGCCGATCCCCCGCCTCGGGGTCTGAAGCGCCCGCAGGAGGCTCAGCTCGTCCTGCGGGTTGACGAGCAACCGGAGGTAGCTCAGGACGTCCTTCACCTCCTTGCGCTCGTAGAAGCGCACCGCACCCACCACCTGGTACGGGACACCCGCGCGGAGGAACGCCTCTTCGAACTGCCGGGACATAGCGTTGATCCGGTACAGCACGGCGCACTCGCCCAAGCGGAAGCCCTCCGCCACCAAGCGCCGCAGCTCGCTGACCACGAACCGCGCCTCGTCGTGCTCGTCGGACGCCGCGTACACCACCGCGGGCGCGCCCACGGGGTTTTGGGTCCACAGCCGCTTGGGGTACCTCCGGGGGTTCTGCGCGATCAGCGCTTCCGCGGCCCGGAGGATGGTCTGGGTGGAGCGGTAGTTCTCCTCCAGGGGGAGGACGCGGGCGTCCGGGAAGTCCCGCTCGAACTCCAGGATGTTCCGGATGTCCGCGCCGCGCCACCCGTAGATGGCCTGGTCCACGTCGCCCACCACGAACAGATTCCGGTGCCGCTCGCACAGCCGCGCCACCAGCCGGAACTGCACGGGGTTCGTGTCCTGGTACTCGTCCACCAACACGTGCAGGAAGCGATCCTGGTACCGCTCGCGGACGTCCGGGACCTCCTCCAACAGGCGCAGGGCCTCGGTGAGCAGGTCGTCGAAGTCCAGGGCGCCGCGCGCCCACAGCAGGCGCTGGTACTCCCGCCAGCACGCCGCCACCACCCGTTCGAAGGCAGAGGTGGCGCGGGCTTCGTAGGCGGACACGTCCAGGCCGTCGTTGCGCGCCGCGGAGATCGCGGCCAGCACCGCTCCGGGCGGGAACCGGCGGTCGTCCGCGCCGACGCTCCGCACCGCCTCCCGCATCACCTGTCGTTGGTCGTCCTCGTCGTAGATGGAGAAGCGCTTCGGGAGCCCCAGGCGGTCGGCGTGCTCGCGCAGCAACCGCGCGCAGGTGCGGTGGAAGGTCCCCATCCAGACCGCACGGGCCACGCGCTCGCCGAGGAGCCCCGCCACCCGCTGGCGCATCTCCTCCGCCGCCTTGTTGGTGAAGGTCACCGCGAGCACGCGGTCGGGCGGGACACCCAGACCCCTCACCAGGTAGGCCACCCGGTGGGCCAGCACCCGGGTCTTGCCCGAGCCCGCGCCCGCCAGGACCAACGCGGGGCCTCCGGGGTGCAGCACCGCCTCCCGCTGCTGGGGGTTGAGGTCCCGAACCAGCTCCTCCACCCTTCTCATTCACGCGCCCGCCCTGCGCGCGACCAGGGCCAGGAACTCCTCCACCGGTTCCAGCTCGTCCAGCGCCCGCAGCACTCGCTCCTCGTCCACCCGCAGGTACCCGTGCACCACGACGTTCCGGAAGCCCGGTAGCCGCGCCAACTGTTCTACCAAAGGTTCTGGGAAGCCCAGCTCCCGGAGGTTCTCCACCGCCTCACGGTAATCCGCGAACGCCAGGCCGGCTGAAACGGACAGCTCACCGGCCACGTCGATCACCATCTGCGCCACCATCAACAGGGAGTGCAGGACGTCGTTGCGCAGGGAAAGGTCCTGGCGCAGATCCCCTGCGCGGATTCCCCGCGCCCTCAGGCGGTGGAGATGGTCCAGGTACTTGCGGAGCTCGCTCAGGCGCTGTGCGAGCAGGCTCATCGCACGAGGGACCGCAGCAGCGTCTTCTCGTGCCGCCGCAGGAAGGGTTCCAGATCCCCGGCCCGCAGCAGTCTGCCCAAGGCGAACGCCCGCAGGGCTTCCTCGTCCCGGCAG
>BEII01000166.1 GCA_002898935.1 bacterium HR32 | reverse complement strand
GGCTCACCGGGTGCGCCGTGTGCCGCACCCGCCGAAGCGCTGCGTAGACCTGCTCCGGCGTCGCCACAGAGCCTCCCTCAGGCCACCGCGCGGACGAGCTCGCGGTAGCCCCGCTGCAAGTGGGTGACGAACTCCTCGTTGGCCGGGCCCCGGCGGCGCCAGCGCGCCAGCACCTGGTCCCACCCGACGGGCCCCTGCTCGAACCGCCAGCGCTTGTTCTCCTCGTCGAAGTCCGCGGGGAAGGGGCAGTCGATCACGTACTCGCCGCGCTCCGGGTCGAAGTGCGCAGGGACGCGCAGCCCCAGCCGCTCGCACAGGGGTACGGCCGTGGACATCCACTGCTGGCGGAGCTGGTCGTTGGTGGACCCCTTGAGCCCGTACTCGATCTGCTCCGTGTGGCGTTTGAGGTGGTCGGGCAACCCGAACCACTCCAGCGTCATGACGAACATCCAGTCCACCGCCTCCTGCAGCTCCGCCTTGCTGGCGGGATCGGAGGCCAGGATCTCCATCCACCGCTCGCCGTGGCGCAGGTGGAAGTTCTCCTCGCGGTCCACCTTCGCCAAAGCCCGCTTCCACGGCCCGTAGCTGGTGTTCCGGAACACGTCCCCGAGCAGCACGAAGCCCGCGCGGTCGTAGAAGGCGTTGGCCACCACGAGCTCTGTCCAGGTGTCAAGCGGAACGTCGAAGGCGTACGGGTATTTGAAGTCCTTGGGGTCCCGCTCGTACACGAGGGCCTTCGTGTCCACCCCGAGGTCCTCTAGCAGGCGGTAGGCGATGTGGGCGTGCCCCAGCTCGTCCTGGATGATGCCCAGGGCGGAGACGTACGCGTTCAGCGTCGGAGCCCGCTGTGCGGCGCGTAGGTACGCGGGGGCGCTCACGAGTTCGGTGTCCGCGGATACGACCAGGGTGCGCTTGAGCCCTTCCAGGTAGCGCTCCGTGGCGTGCTCCGGGCCTTCGACCAGCCGGCCCTCGCGAATGCGCTGGAGAAGTTCCTCCTCGGTCAGCACGGCCACACCCCACCCCCGGCCGGCCATCTTAACCGCTCGGTCAAACTCCTCAAGGCTATGTTAACCGGCCGGTCAATCCCCTCCGGAATCTTCGGGGCCTTCGCCACCCCGCAGGTAGGTGAAGATGGCGTGCTTGCACCGCTCCCGCACCTGCCGGTGGGTGGCCCCGGGATCGGGTTCTTGCAGCCACTGCAGGAACAGCCCGTCCACCAGGGCCCGCATCACGGCAGCCGCCTCCTGGACGTCCCGGACCCGGAAGGCTCCTTCCCGCACGCCTTCGCCGATGATCTGCCCGTAGGCCGCATCCACGATGTCCCGAAAGGTCGCGCTGAGCTCCTGGAAGGTGTGCTGGCGCGCGGCGCTCGCGAGCAGGTCCATGTACACCAGGTAGAAGTCGCGGTTGGCCTTGGGGTCCACGAAGATGGCGTCCACCGTGGCGTGCACCTTCTCCTCGGCCGTGCGGGCCCGCTGGACCGCAGCGTGGATCCGGCGGGCGACCCGGGCCAGGACCCACCGCAGGGTCGCCAGCACCAGCTTCTCCTTGGTCCCGAAGTAGTACAGGAGGATCCCCTTGCTCACCTCGGCCCGGTCCGCCACCCGCTGCAGCGACAGGTGGCGGAGCCCGCCTTCCGCCAGCACCTGGTAGGTGCAGCGCAGCAGGTGCTGCTGTTTGGGGGACAGATCTTCTTCGAGCGCGGTCACCGGCGACCGCAGGGCAGCAGAGCCTGGGGCCGCTGGCTCCAAGGGGGTCCGGCTCGTCTGGTCAGCCGTTGTGGTCCCTCCCGTGTCTGAAGCCCATGGTCGCAAGCCGGCCTTCCGTCAGATCATGGTGAGGCCACCGGAGACGCTCAGGGTCTGGCCCGTGACGAAGGAGGCGCGGTCCGACGCGAGGAACACCACCACCTCTGCCACCTCCTCAGGCCTAGCCACGCGGCGCATGGGCGTGATGCGCACGATGGCTTCCATGAGGCCCCGGTGGCCCGCCTGCAGGATCTGGTGCAGAAGGGGGGTGTCCGTGGGGCCCGGGGCCACGACGTTCACCCTCACGTTGTACCGGACCACCTCCCTCGCCAGCGCCTTGCTGAAGGCGATCACCGCACCCTTGGCCCCCGAGTACACCGCCTCGCCGGAGGAACCCACCCGCCCCGCGTCCGAGCTGACGTTCACCACCGCCCCGCCGCCCTGCGCCACCATGTGCGGGAGGACCACGTGGCAGGTGTTCAGCACGCCCCGGAAGTTCACGGCGATGATCCGCTCCCACAGGTCCTCCGTGCTCTCCAGGAAGGGGACCACTCGGTCCCAGCCCGCCGCGTTGACCAGGACGTCCACCCGGCCCCACGCGTCCAGGAGCTGCTGGACGGCCCGCTCCACCTGCGCGCGGCTCGTGACGTCCACCGCCACGGCGAGAGCTCCTCCGCCCAAGGCCCGGGCCTCTTCCGCCACCTGCTGCGCCCCCGGCCCGTTCAGGTCTGCCACCGCCACCTTGGCTTTCTGCCTCGCGAGGGCAAGACAGGTGGCCCGGCCGATCCCGCTGGCACCGCCAGTCACCAGCGCCACGCGACCCGAGAACTCCACGCCTCCCCCTCCCGGCTGGGACATTTCGACGGCCCGCAGCCACCGTCCCTCCAGAAGTACCCGCGTTGACAGGTTTCCCCGTCCTTCTAGCATGGTTGGGTGCGGTCTCAGGGCCGAAGTCGGAAGGGGTGAGGGGACAGCGCTGGCTTCCTCCCTCCTTGGCGCGCTGGAAGGCTTGCCGGGTGCGCTCGTAGCGGCCACGCTCCTCTCGGCGGTCGCCTGGCGGGTGGGCGCGCTGTCCGCGGACGGGGCGGTGGCGGGCGCCGCCGTGGGGTTCGCGGTGATCCTCACAGGCGGCTGGAGCTGGGCCGGCCTACTCCTGGCGTTCGTGGTCGCGGGGTCCCTAGCGAGCCGCCTTCCGCCTGCCGCGGGACCACCCCGCAGGACCACCCGTCAGGTGCTGGCCAACGGGACCGTGGCGGCCCTCGCAGCGCTGGCGCACCCGGCCGCGTGGGCCGCCCCAGGGTTCGCCGGCGCGGTGGCGGCCGCGTGGGCGGACACCTGGAGCAGTGAGTTCGGGACTCGCTACGGAGGCCCTCCCCGCCGGGTGGTGGGCCTGCAGCCCGTGGACCCGGGCACCTCCGGCGGCGTCACGGCCCTCGGGAGCGCCGCGGGCGTGGCCGCAGCTGCCCTCTGCGGGCTGCTGGCCGCCGCGTTTGGCATCGCGCCGGTCCCGTCCACCGCCGCGGCGGGCGTGTTGGGAGCGTTGGCGGATTCCCTGCTCGGCGCCACGGTCCAGGCGGCCTTCCGCTGCACCCGGTGCGGGCGCCGCGGCGAGACGCCTCGGTGCGCGTGCGGCGCCAGAGGTGAGCTGGAGCGCGGCCTGCGCTGGCTGGACAACGACGCGGTGAACCTCTTGGCCACCGCCGTGGGCGCGCTCGCGGCGGTAGCCCTCCACCGGTGAGGGGTTCGCGCGTACCATGGTCGGTGGAGAAGGAGGTGCACATGCACGACATCCCGGTGGCGCTGACGTTCGACGACGTGCTGCTGGTACCCCGGAGGTCGCCGGTGGCGAGCCGCGCAGAGGTCCAGACCCGCACCCGGCTCGCGCGCGGGGTGGAGCTCGCCATCCCCATCTTGAGCGCCAACATGGACGCGGTGACGGAGAGCGAGATGGCCATCGCCATGGCCCGGGAGGGCGGCATCGGGGTCATCCACCGGTTTTTGCCCACGGACCAGCAGGTGGCGGAGGTCCGGCGGGTCAAGCGGGCAGAGAGCATCGTCATCGAGCAGCCCTACACCATCGCGCCCCACCAGACCCTCCGGGAGGCCACCTCTTTCCTCGAGGAGCACGGCTCCGCAGGGCTCCTGGTGGTGGAGGACGGCAAGCTGGTGGGCATCATCACCGCCCGGGACCTGCTGTTCGAGGAAGACCTGGACCGGCCCGTCCGGGAGGTGATGACGCCCCGGGAGCGCCTGGTGACCGCGCCGCCGGGGATCAGCATGGAGGAAGCCAAGCGCATCCTGCACGCCCACCGCATCGAGAAGCTGCCCCTGGTGGACTCCCAGGGCCGGCTGGTGGGGCTGGTGACGAGCCGCGACATCCGCAGCCGCATGCAGCACCCCCACGCCACCAAGGACGAGCGGGGCCGGCTGCGGGTGGGCGCGGCGGTGGGCGTGCGGGGCGACTACCTGGAGCGGGCGGAGGCCCTGGTGGAGGAAGGGGTGGACCTGCTGGTGGTGGACGTGGCACACGGCCACGCGGAGCCGGTCCTGCGCGCCGTGCGCACCCTGCGCGCCCGGTTCCCGCACGTGCCGCTCATGGCGGGCAACGTGGCCACCGCGGAGGGGACCCTGGACCTCATCGAGGCTGGCGCGGACGCGGTGAAGGTGGGCGTGGGGCCGGGGTCGACCTGCACCACGCGGGTGGTCACGGGCGCCGGGGTCCCGCAGCTCTCGGCCATCCTGGACTGCGCCCGTGCGGCGCGCGAGCACGGCGTGCCGGTGGTGGCGGACGGCGGGATCCGGTCCTCCGGGGACATCACCAAGGCCATGGCTGCGGGCGCGAGCGCGGTCATGCTTGGCAACCTGCTGGCAGGCACGGAGGAGAGCCCGGGCCACACCGTCATCCGCAACGGCCGTCAGTACAAGACCTACCGCGGCATGGCCAGCCTGTGGGCCACGGCGCGCAGGAAGGCCCTGGACAGCGCCCTAGACGACGAGGACATCGGGCAGATCGTAGCCGAGGGCGTGGAAGCCCTGGTGCCATACCGGGGCCGGGTGGCGGACGTCCTGCGCCAGCTCGTGGGTGGCCTCCGGTCAGGCATGAGCTACTGTGGGGCCCGGACCATCGAGGAACTCCAGGAGAACGTACGGTTCGTCCGGATCACGCCCGCAGGCC
>BEII01000165.1 GCA_002898935.1 bacterium HR32 | reverse complement strand
GCCCATCGCGTCGCTTCGTGCTGCTGGACCAGCCCACCCTGGACGCTTGGATGGCGCGGCATGGCCTGCATCCGGAGGCACCCACTCGGATCGCCACCCGGGTCACGGACGAAGGTGGTTTCTGGCACAACCTGCACGCGCTGTACCGCAAGGCCACTTGACCGGTCGCGTTTGACAGCGCGCCGCGGGGCTCGTGTACCATGGGGCGCGGAGGGGTGGCCGAGCGGTCCAAGGCGGCGGTTTGCTAAACCGTGGCGGGGCAAAAACCCCGCCCGTGGGTTCGAATCCCACCCCCTCCGCCAGGGTGAACGCACCGGGGCGCCGCTTCGAGACGGAGAGCTTGACCAGGCCACCCGGTCAAGCCGCCACGCCTCCTGCCCCCGCCGCCACCTGCGCCAGCTCCACGGCCGTGTCGGTGGTGATCTGGTCGACCCCCAGCTCCAGAAGCTGGAAGAGTTCCTCGGCCCCGGTCGGCGGGAGGTTCACGGTCCACACGTCCACCAGGACGCCCTCCGCCACCCGCTTCACGTGTTCTATGGGGTTGAGGCCGTCCCGCACGGCCTGCAGGACGAACTCCTTGCGCAGGTACACCTCCACCGCGCCCGGGACCAACCCGAGGAGCGCTTCGATCCGGTCCAGGAGGTAGTCCCGGACGTCCATGACTCGCCGGAAGCCGAGGGGGTGGTCGTCCATGTACCCGTACGCGTTCAGCCGGAGGGGCAACCCCGGGGAGTCCGGGACCGGCGCGTCGAGGTACAGCGCCGGATCGAACCCCAGGCGGAGCGTGGGGTCTCTCCTGCGGAAGGCCCGCAGGTTCCAGTCCGCGAGGCAGCCCACCACCACATTCAAGTGCGGGTTGGCCCGCAGCGGCGCCAGGGCCTCGAGGACCCGCTCCACCATGCCGCCATCCACCGGCAGTACCGGCTTGAAGTCCACCTGCACCTTGAGCGGCCTGCGCACCGACCGCAGGACGTCCACGGCCTCGCTCAGCAGCGCCGGCGGTTCTTCTGTGCCCCGCAGCCGGAGAGCCTTCACCGCCGCCCGGGTGGCGGCCTCCACCGGCCCCGTACCGGTGGTCTCGTGCTCCAGGACCGGGTCGTGGAGCATCACGAAGTCGCCGTCCGCCAGCGGCTGGATGTCGAACTCGATCACCCGGGCCCCGTCCAGGACCTCCGCCAGTGCCGACAGGCTGTTCGGCGCGTGCTGCTGGCTACCGGAGAGCAGCCGGTGGTACTTGAGCAGCACCTCCCGGCCCTTCCACGGGACCGTCCCGGGTACGCTCATCCGATCCTCCTGCCTGCGGCGTCGAAGAGGTGCACACGGTCGGGCGGGATGTCCAGCTTCACGACGGAGTCTGCGGCAAAGCCGTCTGCCTGCGCTGCGAGCAGCTTGAGCTCCGTAGCCCCTACCCGCACGGTCACCAGCTGCTCCCTGCCCAACGTTTCGGCCACGAGCACCCGCGCCTCCACTTCGCCGCCCACCCGGAGGTCCTCCGGCCGCACGCCGAGATACCCTTCCCCGCGGTAAGAGAGCCGAGGGACTCGACAGCGCCAGCCGTCGGCCTCGAAGGTGCCGTCCTCCAGGCGGCCGCGGACCACGTTCATGGGTGGGTGCCCGACGAACCCGGCCACGAAGGTGTTCTGCGGCCGCTGGTAGAGCTCTAGCGGCGTGGCGTACTGCTGGACCTCGCCCGTGGAGAACACCGCCACCCGGTCCGCCATGGCCAGGGCCTCCGCCTGGTCGTGGGTCACGAGGATGGTGGTGACCCCCAGATCCCGCTGCAGCCGCCGGATCTCTGCCCGCGCCTGCAGCCGGACCTGCGCGTCGAGGTTGCTGAGCGGCTCGTCCAGCAGGAGCACCTGCGGCTCCTTCACCAGGGCCCGGGCCAGGGCGGCCCGCTGCTGTTGTCCGCCGGACACCTGACCGGGCCGTCGGTCCAACACGTGGCCGATCCCCAACAGCTCCGCGGTCTGGCTGACCTTGGCCCGCACCTCCGCCTCGGGCCGGCGCTTGAGGCGCAGGGGGAAGGCGATGTTCTCGAACAGGGTCAGGTGCGGGTACAGGGCGTAGCTCTGGAACACCATCCCCACGTCCCGGTCCCGGGGGTGCAGGCCGTCCACCCGACGGTCGCCGAAATAGATGGCACCCGTGGTGGGCCGGTAGATGCCCGCCACCAGGAGCAGCGTGGTGGTCTTCCCGCACCCCGAGGGCCCGAGGAACGCCACCATCTCCCCCGCCCGCACCTCCAGGTCCAGGGACCGCAGGGCCACCACACGACCGAAGTGCTTGCTGAGCCCCTCCAGGCGGACTTCGATCCCCCTCATCCCTTCACGCCCCCGCCGTACAGGTTCAGCAGGTAGCGTTGCCCGAGCCCGAACAGCACCAGCACGGGCAGCGCGTAGAACAACCCCACCGCGGCCACCATGCCGAAGTCGGTGAACGCCTCCGTGAGGAAGCTCTGCAGGTAGGTGGCCAGGGTCCAGCTTCGGCTTGACACGATCAGGGTGAAGGGCAAGATGAACTCACCCCAGGCGGACAGCAGGGCGAAGGTCCCCAGCGCCAAGAGCCCTGGCCGGACCATGGGCAGGGCCACCTTCCAGAACACGCCCCAGCGGGACATCCCGTCCACCAAGGCCGCCATCTCCATCTCCCACGACAGGAAATCGAAGAAGCCCTTCATCAGCCAGATGCCGAGCGGGAGCTCCAGCGCCGTCTTCACCAGGATCACGCCTACCAGGGTGTCGAACAGCCCGAGCACCCGCAAGATGTAGAAAATGGCGATGAGCAGGCTCACCGCGGGGAAGGCGTGCAGGACCAGCACCACGGCCAGGTACAGGGACCGCCCCGGGAAGTGCAGGCAGGAGATGGCGTAGGCTGCCATGGAGGCCACCACGATCGCCACCGCGGCCACCGCGAAGGAGAAAAGCACGGAGTTCAGCAGCGCCACCACCGCGGGCGGTCTACCGCCCACCGACGGCGACCCCACGAAGGCCCAGTTCTCCGGCGCCAGGGGCCCTGCGGGCACGAGCCCGTGTACCCTGTCGAACAGGGCGGTGAGCACCAGCCAGGCCATCCCCGCCACGATGGGCGCACACAGCAGAAAGCCCGAAGCCACCAGCCACCGCCACCGGACCGGCAACAGGGGCATCAGTTCACCTCGATCTTCGGCTCGCCCACCAGGGCCTTGAAGTTGAACAGCCTCAGGTACAGCACCGAGACCACCACCCCCACCACCACCAGGACTGCGGCCATGGCCGCCCCCATTCCGAACTGCACGTTCCCGAAGTAGTTGGAGAGCGCCAGCTTGTACGCGTGCAGCGACCACACCGTGGTGGTGTAGAAGCCCGGTCCGCCGTCGGTGAGGAGCAGGATGTACTCGAAGGAGGTGAGCAGGGACAGGGTCTGGTACGCGGTGGCGAACAGCAAGGGCCATCGCAGTAAGGGCAAGATCACCCGCCGCACCGTCTGCCACGCCGTGGCCCCGTCCACCGCGGCGGCGTAGAAGAGGTCCGCGGGGATGGACCGGATGGCAGAGGTGAACAGGAGCATCCCGAAGGAGGCACCCACCATGCCGTTGGCCAGCACGATCACCGTCCACGGCTCCGCGGTGATCCAGTTGCGCGACACCCCCACCACGTTGCTCACGAGGCCGAAGGGCGACTCGCGGGTGAGCCCCTGCCAGATGAGGACGTACACCACCGGCGGCAGGATCCGCGGCAACAGCCACAGGGCCCGGACGGGGTTGCCCGCCCGTTCCGGCACGTGGGAGGTGAGCAGGGCCAGGAGCAGGCCCACGCCGATGTTGAACGCCAGGGTCAGGGACACGTAGCGGGCCGTGTTGCCCAGGATCCGGCCCAGGAACGGGTCGCGGACGAGGTCCCGGTAGTTCTCCCAGCCGACCCACTGGGGGTTGCGGAACGTCACCGTGGAGATGTCGGTGAAGGACAGGTACAGGGTCGTGGCCACGGGCAGAAGGTAGAACAGCGACACGAGCAGAGTGGCAGGCAGCAGGAACAGCAGGGGGACCCACAGGCCCCGCCAGGCCCGCTCCCGGGCCCGCGCCGCCACCGCCGCCCGTGTCGCCTCCTCCACCCTGGTCTCCGCTACTCCAGGATCAGCTGGTCCCGCAGCACCCGCTGCATCTCCTGCGCCACCAGCTCCACCGCCTGCTCGGGGGTAGCACTCCCAGACTCCACCGCCGACACCCCGCGGAACAGTGCGTCCTGCCAACGCGGCAGGTCAGGGTGAGGTGGCAGGAAGGTGGTGTATTCCGACAGCCAGCTGCTCTCCCGTACGAACCGGTCCTGGATCAGACGGGCGGTGCGCCGGAGGATGGGCAGGTGGGCGCTGCCGACCGCGTGCTTGGCGTCCAAGTCGGGAACCGTGGCGTGCGCCAGCAGCCGCACCGCCAGGTCCTTGTTGCGGGACGCCTGGCTGACCATGTAGGCCTGGGGGTTGGACAGGGTGATCGCACGCCCGCCCCGGCGGTACGTGGGGGTGGGACCGAACCCGAAGTTCTCCCACAGCCACGCCTCCCCGCCCTTCTGGCGGACCCACTGGCTCTCCCACTCCGCCCAGTTCCACGTGCCGCCCGAGAAGAACAGCACCTGCCCGTCCGTGATGGGTTGGTGGAACCGGTTCCAGTCGTTGTTCAGCCGGTCGCGCTCCAGCACCCCGGCCTCCACGGCGCTGCGCAGCCAGCGGAAGTACCGGAGGGCGGCCTCCCGGTTGAAGACCAGCTTGCCGCTCTGGGGGTCGTAGTCACGGCCTCCGAAGGACCGGTACCAGAGGACGAAGTCCGGTCCGTTCCGGGGCCGGTGGTAGTAGCCCTTCCCGGCAGCCACCACGTTTTTCTCCCGCGCCTCCCGAGCCACGGCGAGCACGTCGTCCCACGTGAACTCTCCCCGGGCGATTCGCTGCGGCAG
>BEII01000164.1 GCA_002898935.1 bacterium HR32 | reverse complement strand
CGCCATGGAACACCCACCGCTTCGCCTTCAGGACCGCTTGACGGGCGCGGCCCCGGCCGTCAGCATAGCAGGAGACCTGACTCCGTGGCCGACACCTTGAGATGATCCACGGCATCCCGCTCGTCGACGCCCACCTGCACCCCACGAGTCTCCGCGCGGTCAAGATGGACCCGGAGGTGTACTTCGACCGGTTCCCGCAGCCTGAAGGCATCCGGGACGCAGAGGGCCGGGTGGTCCCCGAGCGGTTCGACGCCTTCCTCGAGGAGGAGGGCGTGGACGTGGCGATCCTGTTGTGCGAGTACAGCCCGCGGGTCACGGGCGTACACCCGGTGGAGGACCTCCTCCCCTTCGTGCGCCACAACCCGCGCCGCTTCCGGTTCCTGGCACAGCTGAACCCCTACTACCACTACCCCGTGCGCGGCGAGCTCGAGCGCCAGCTCGCGCTCGGGGCCATCGGGCTGAAGATCCACCCCGTGCACAACGCCCACGCCTTTTCCGACCCCATGCTCTACCCTGCGTACGCGGTGTGCGAGGAAAGGGGCCTGCCGGTGGTGGTGCACTTCGGCACCAGCGTGTTCCCGGGCGCCGCAAACCGCTTCACCGACCCCGCCCACGTGGCGGACGTCCTCCGGGACTTCCCGGACCTCACGGTGGTGCTGGCCCACGGCGGCCGCGGGTGGTGGTACGACGCCGCGGCCTTCCTGGCCCTGCGCTTCCCCAACGTGTGGATCGAGCTGTCGGGGCTCCCGCCTAAGCGGCTCCCGGACTACTTCGGCCGGCACGACCTCGCACGCCTGGCGCGCAAGTTCATCTTCGGGACGGACTGGCCGACGGTACCGGGCATCCGCGCCAACGCCCTACAGATCGCGGACCTGGGCTTCGACCGCGAGGTCCTGGAGGGCATCTTCTACCGCAACGCGGTGCAGGTGTACGGACTGGGTGAGTTGATCCCGCCGGACCGCGGGCGCTAAAGGCTTGTCCCACGAGAGCCCTTGGGGGGAGGGGACCGGGGTCCCGGAAAGTCGCCTCGCGACTTTTGAGCCGCCGCTGGCCGACGGCCTTCGGGAACAGCTCCTAGTTGAGGCGCTCCACGACGGTGGCGGTGGCCATCCCGTGGCCGATGCACATGACCTGCAGCCCGAACTGTCCGTCCCGGCGCTCCAGCTCGTCCACCAGCTTCGCCATGAGCACCGCGCCGGTGGCCCCCAGGGGGTGGCCGTGGGCGATGGCACCGCCGTTGGGGTTCACGCGGTCCATGTCCGGCTCCAGCTCGCGGGCCCAGGCCAACACCACGCTGGCGAACGCCTCGTTGACCTCGATCACGTCCACGTCCTGCAAGCTCAGGCCTGCCCGGGCCAGGGCCGCGCGGGTCGCCGGGACGACCTCCATGAGCTGCAGGGTGGGATCCCCGGCCACCACCACCCGAGCGCGGAACCGCGCCCGCGGCCGCCAGCCGTGGGCCCGCGCGAAGTCGGAGTCCGCCACGAGCACCGCGGCGGCTCCGTCGGAGATCTGCGAGCTGTTGCCCGCGGTCACCCGACCGTCGGGCCGGAACGCAGGCGGTAGCTGCAGCATGCGCTCCAGGGAAGGCTCGAACCGGACCCCTTCGTCGCGCTCCACCACCACCGGACGCCCCTCAGGATCCAGGCCCTCCACGGGCACCAGGTGCTTGCGGAACGCGCCCTCCTGGGTGGCGCGGGCCGCGCGGAGGTGGCTGCGGTAGCTGAACTCGTCCAGCTCCCGGCGGGAGATCCCGTACCGCTCCGCGATGCGCTCCGCGGACTCGCCCTGGTGGACGAGCTCGTACCGACTTCGGGCCGCGGGGCTGAGGGTGCGTAGGTCCCCCACGTCCAGGAACATGGGGACCCTCGTCATGGACTCCACGCCCCCGGCGATCACCACCCGGGCGTCCCCCGCCGCGATGGCCTGCGCGGCGAAGTGCACCGCCTGCTGGCTGCTGCCGCACAGGCGGCTCAGCGTCACCGCAGGCACCCGGTGCCCCAGGGAGGAGCACAGCGCGGCCAGGCGGCCCACGTTCATCCCCTGCTCCCCCGCCTGGGTGACGCAGCCGGTGATCACGTCGTCCACGAGCTCGGGCGCAAGCCCGTTGCGCGCCACGAGCGCGTCCAGCACCTTCGCGTACAGGACTTCAGGCCGTACCGCCCTCAGCAGACCCTCCCGCTTGCCGATGGGCGTGCGGACCGCATCCACGATCACCGGCTCGCCCACGCCACACCTCCCCTGGCCCCCCAAGTTGTTCGCGAACGTTCCTCCAGTCTGAGATTAGGGGCTTGTCCCCCTCCTGTCACCTGCGGCCGGTGCGGGGTCAAGGTCCGTCTTCCTCGGAGCGGAGGACGACCTGGTAGCGCTCGACCTTCGACGGGCCGCGGAAGGCTTCCCGGGGCAGCGCCCCCGATCGCGCGTGGCCCCGCTGGAACGCCTCGGACTGCCTCCACGCCTCGAAGGCCTCCTCGGACGTCCACACGGTCATCACCACGTAGGGGTCCTCGGGGTCGACGGGTCGCAGCAGCCAGGTCCGCACGAACCCTGGCATGCGGTCGATCTCGTGGGCCCGGGCGCGCAACCGGTCCTCGAAGGTCTCCCGGAACTCGGGCTGGACCGGAATTCGGTTCATCACCACGAACATCGCGGCCTCCCTCAGTACCTGCGTTCCTTCGGCGCGAACCGGGTGACCACCACGGGTTTGTCACCGATCCGGTACTCGCCGGGGGCAGAGCGCCACACCAGCGTGTGCCGCAGCCACCGGGTGTCGTCCCGCTCCGGGTAGTCCTCCCGGAAGTGCGCGCCCCGGCTCTCGGTGCGGTGGAGGGCGCTCGCGACGGTGGCCTCCGCGCAGTCCAACAGGCAGCCGGTCTCGAACGCCTCCACCAGCTCCTGGTTGTACACGCGGCCTCGGTCCACAAGGCCCACCCGCGCGTATCGGTCCCGCAGGTCCCCGAGCGACGCGAGGGCGCTGCGCAGCCCCCCTTCGTTGCGGAACACCGAGCAGTGCTCCTCCATCACCCGCTGCAGCTCCGCGCGGACCCGCGCGTGGGACTCCCCGCCGCCTCCGTCTGCGAGCCGCAGGAACTCCTCCGCAGGTCCCTCGAGAGGGGAACGGGGCGGTGTGGGGGACGGCCGGGAGTGCACGAGGCGGATCATGTCCTGTGCCGCGCGGCGGCCGAACACCAGGATGTCCACCAGGGAGTTGGTACCGCGCCGGTTGGCCCCGTGCACGGACACGCACGCGCACTCCCCCGCCGCGTACAGCCCCTCCACCACCTGCGCCTTGCCGTCCGCCAGCACACGGCCCCACACGTCGGTGGGGATGCCGCCCACCGCGTAGTGGGCTGTGGGGCGGACCGGGACCAGGTCCCGCCCGGGGTCCAGGCCGAGATACTTGTGGACGAGCCCGCTCACCTCCGGAAGCTTGGTCCGCCTGACCTCCTCCGGCAGGTGCCGGAAGTCCAGGAAGACGCAGTCCCCGTGCGGACCGCCGCCCCGCCCGGCCTGGATCTCCCGGAAGATGGACCGGCTTACCACGTCCCGGGGCGCGAGCTCGAGCAGGGTGGGCGCGTAGCGCTCCATGAAGCGCTCGCCCGACCCGTTCACTAGATATGCCCCCTCACCCCGCGACGCCTCGGACAGCAGGATGCCGCGGCCGTAGATCCCGGTGGGGTGGAACTGGTAGAACTCCATGTCCTCGAGCGGCAGCCCCCGGCGCCACGCCAGGGCCACGCCGTCACCGGTCAGGGTGACGGCGTTGGTGGTGGTCCGGTAGATCTGGCCCCACCCGCCCGTCGCCAGCAGCACCGCCTTGGCCCGCAGGGCGTGCAGCTCGCCCCGACGGATGTCCCAGGCCAGGAGCCCTGAGCACGCGCCGTCTTCCACCCACACGTCCACGGCGAGGAACTCCTCCAGGAACCGCACGCCGCGGCGGAGGCACTGCTGGTACAGGGTGTGCAGGATCATCTGCCCGGTGCGGTCCGCGGCGTAGACCGACCGCGCCAGCGGCCGCTCCCCGAAGTTGCGGGTGTGGCCGCCTGCCCGCACCCGCTGCTCGATCCGGCCGTCCGGGGCCCGGTCGAAGGGGAAGCCCATGTGCTCCAGCTCGAACACGACCCGGATGGCTTCGTGGCACAGGATCTCCACCGCGTCCTGGTCTGCCAGATAGTCGCCGCCCTTCACGGTGTCGAACATGTGCCACTCGGGGTAGTCCTCCTCCGCGTGGCCCAGGGCGGCCCCGAGCCCGCCCTGGGCAGCCCCGGTGTGCGAGCGCAGAGGGTGCAGCTTGGTCACCACCGCAACCCGAAGGTCTGCGGACTGGGCCAGCTCCAACGCCGCGTACAGGCCGGCTCCGCCAGCACCCACCACCACCGCGTCCCACTCGTGCCACAGCAAGTCCACAGACGCCTCCGTTCAGCGCCTGGCTACAGGCCCAGGCGGCCCCGGGGCAGGTACAGGCCGAGCACCGACGCCAGGACCTGCAGGCCCACCACGAGGCCCGCGGTGTACGCCAGCGACGCGGCCCAGCTCAGGCGGGCCACGCGCCGCAGGAACCACAGGGACCACAGCGCCGACGCCCACACGAGGCCCGTGTACCACGTGGCGGCCACGTACACCCCGAGACTTGCCAGGTACAGCGTCGCCCGCCGTACTCGCGCCCCCACCACCTGTGGGGGCGCGTCCGGTTCGTCCTCGTCGGCTACCGCCGAAGCCCGGCCCCTCAGCTCGCGCGCTAGCTGGACCGCGGTCAGCACCGCGCCCACGGCAGCCACGGACACGGGCATCAGGGCTGCGTCGGGCAGGAAGCCTCGCGCGGTCCAAGCCGCGTACACGAACACGGAAAGCACGACGGCCGTGGCCACGGTGGTCGCCCCCCGCGCCCCGCGCTCCTGCTCCGCGGGCCGTTCCCGCCCCCTCCACCACCGGAACGCCCTCCACGCAAACGGGGCCACCACGAGCAACGCCA
>BEII01000163.1 GCA_002898935.1 bacterium HR32 | reverse complement strand
CCGATGACGGGGCCCAGGCCTAAGGCCAGGAGGAGACTGACCCCCGCGTCCTCCGCTATTGCCCCCCGGGGGCTCCAGGCGACGGCCGCTCCTACCGCGGACGCTGCGCCGACGCCCAGGAGGCGGAGCCTGTCGTCACGATGCAACAAGCCGGGCGCTGTCAGGCTTCAGACCCTCCTGTATCAGTGGTAGGCACGAGGTCCGGACCAGACCCTCCCCGCATGGGAGGGCGCCCATCCCTGCGGCGGCCCCAAGCTGGAGCACCACCAGACCGTATACGAACCATGCGGCACCGGGGGAGTCGGGAATCCGAGCCACGCGTACGCGACCGTGGGATGCCAGATGAGGTCGAGCGGTTGCTCTCGCGCAGGCACCTCGAACACGCCGTACGGCGGCGGCCTGCAGAAGGCGGACAGCCCACCGCCGGTCGTCCCACCAAAGCGCCCATGACGGCAGGTCCACGTACACGAAGTGCAGCCGCTCCGCCTCCGGCGTCTGCGGGAGCGCCTCCCCCGTCGCACCCTCGGTTGTTCGCCCGTGTGGTCACCCAGCACTCCCCGATTCCGCGCGCGATCAGGCCGACCAGTCCCCAGCCGGTTCCGGGTTCGCAGGCGTAGGGGAACGCGAGGACACGCACCTCAGACGCCCTTCCGTGGGAGATTGTCCAGCTCCCGCAGGATCGCCTCCCGGGCCGCCACGCCACGTTGGCCAGCAGGCGCAGAGGGATTCAGCCCATCCCGACTGCAGACTAGGTACGCCCGGAGAAACCCCGCGAGATCGCCGCACTCGAGGCCCGCGGTCCGCAGGAAAGCTCGTGCGGAACTACCAAGCCGACCCGCACCGCGCAGTGCCTCCAACAGCTCCACCCGGCGGGGCCGCCCCAGTAGGACGTGGCTCTGGACCAGCCAGTGCCAGAGGTCCCAACCCGGCACCGGAACGGAGCCGGTCGACTCCCAATCGACGAGAACGAAGCCGTCCGGCGTCCGGAGGAGGTTCCACGGTGTGGCATCCCCGTGCGAGATACCCTCCCGCTCCAGCACACCCAGTGCCGCCGCAACGACGGGGTCGAGGAGCCACGGTCGCAACCGCGGTCGTGACGGGGCGGTCTCCAACAGGAGCACCCCCTCGCCCTCCCTGATAATCCGGGGGGCCCGGACAGGTGGCGGAAGCACCGGACCCCATCGCTCAATCGCGCGGGCCTCCTGGCGGAGGCATTCCTCCCCCTCAGGCGTGGTGGCAATCTTCGCCACGGCTCGTGCCGCTCCGTCCTCACCCACGATCAGCGCCACGTACCGACCGGGGTGGTTCGCCCGCATGACCGCGTACGTTGTCCGCGGCGGCAGGTGTTCCGCGAGGCGCTCCCGGACCTCCCGCGGCGGCGCCTCACCCCGGGGAAGCAGCCGGAACCCGCCCACGCGGGCAAGGAAGCGCGCGACCTCCCACCCGGCACGCCCCTTCGGGGTCACCGGCTGGTAGACGCCGAGCCCTGCCACTGCGGTTCGGCGTGGACGCCGCGGCAACCACCAGCGGATACGGGTCCGCGAGGGCAGGTTGGCCCACCCTGCCCCCAGCCGGGCCACCGCGCGTCGCTCGAGGTGGGCCACGATTGCCTTTCGGGCGTCGCGGACGACTTCCTCGAGGGGCTTGCTCGCGTCGAGGATGACTTTCTCGACCCCGGGGATCCGGAGTTCACGCCACGCGCGCCGCTGCCGTTCGAGCTCCTCCGCCGGAAGCTCCCTCTTACGCGACAGGAAGACGTCCGCGGGGGCATCCAGCACGATGAGCACATCTGGTCTCGGAACCACGCAGCCGAGGACGAGCATGAACCAGCGGGGGAGGCCAAGGCGATACCGGCGTGGGTCTACCGCCATGTCCCACCAACCCCGTTCCATGACGAAGAGCCGGCGTGGTGCGCCCGGCCGGGGAGTGAAGAAACGCGCGGCGCCCCCACACATGAAGTCCAGCCAGAAGTAGAGGAGGCGTAGCAGCGACGGCAAGCTCCCGCGGACCGGCTGGGCATGAGGCTCGATAACGGATGTCCCCGGGGCGACCCTTGATCGGCCAGGCAAGAGCCGGAACCGCCAGTGTTGGACCACATGTGATGCGAACGTATCTGCCATGCTCGCGCCCAGCGCGTGGGAAAGCGAGGATTTCCCGGAACCATCCGGCCCGGCAACCACCACCCAGAAGTCCCCGGGGAGCACGCAGCGGCCCGCTGTCACGGGACTCACGACCGACCGTCCGCCAAGACCCCGGTTGCGCGGCCGACCGCCCGGGCAGCTGCGGCCACGATCCCTCGGACGGAATCAGGTTGGGCTGCGCTGAGACACGGCGCCCGCGTGAGCACGGAGAGAGCGCTCGCTGGTAGGCGATTCCGTCCGCGTCCGAGAGGAAGCGCGGCAAGACCCCCTCGCAACACGGTCCACCAGATCCGAGGCATCCGCGCCAGGGAAGGCTGCGCGACCAGCGAGTCCTTCACGGAGAACGCGTGCCAACGCCGGACCTCGTGGACAAGGGCCTGCCCATGCATCCATGCGGCCGGGTCAGGACCCTCAAGGACCACCAGCACGCCCGGGGGATGGAAGAAGGCATGAACGTAGCGAGCAATCTGCACGCCGATGAAGCGGCTCATCTCAAGTGCGGAGCTGCGGACCGACCGAACGAGGAGCCGCCGGCGGGCAACCCTCGCCCAGCTGCGCAC
This sequence comes from bacterium HR32, assembly GCA_002898935.1. Taxonomy (GTDB): domain Bacteria; phylum Sysuimicrobiota; class Sysuimicrobiia; order Sysuimicrobiales; family Sysuimicrobiaceae; genus Tepidifontimicrobium. The sequence goes on along the minus strand of BEII01000163.1, from coordinate 2,291 downwards.
GGCCGCCCACCGTCCGCGCCGGGCGTGATCCAGAACCTGTTGCACCTCCCCGACTGATAACAGGGCGCACCATCGCGGATCTATCGACAGGGGGAGGGCATCCTGCAACCACGATCGGTATCGGACGGGGACCTCCTGCGAATACAGGGCGTAGTGCAACAGAGTTGCGAGCGCGGCAGCCTCGGGGCGCAGACACTGCACCCCTCCGCGGAGTTCGATCGAACGCGCGAGAAGCGCGTCGGCGTTCAGGTAGTGGATGCCGCGCCAGACCAATCCCCGGAAAACGTCGATCCAGATGACTGGGGGTTCGCCCGAATCAAGGGCAGGCGTGGGAGCTAGTACACCGAGGTGCGCCGTGTGCGCTCCACTAACCCGCCGGTAAGCGGGCCATCCAAGCCGCCGTGCCGCGACCTCGAGGAGCCTGATTACCTCCATCAGATCCGCGGAGGCGGGAACGACTACATCCACATCCCCGAAGTCACCCACGAAGAGTGCGTCTGCGTTCCGGATGACGGCGCACGGCATTGCGCCTTGTAGGGCGCGGAGCATGGCACTCGCGGCCGATGCCCGCGTGGGGCAGCGCACTGGCCGGGTCATGTCTCTTTCAGCAGATCCGCTGCAGGTGCGGGGACGCCCCCGCCGCGCTGGCGTGAGTCACGCCGCCACATGTGCTGCGCACCGATCCCGCCAAGGGCCGCCATCACCCGGGGCAGACCCTCTGCCAGCTGGACATGGGGCGACCATCCCAGCCGCCGCGCCGCGGTCAGGTCGGGACGTCTCTGCTGGGGGTCTTCGGGCATCCCTCTGAGGTGCCGCGGACCGGTGTCCGCGCCCGCGGAAAGTTCAAGCATGTAAAGGGCAAGGTCCTTTACGGTCCACTCCTCGTCGCTGCCCAGGTTCACCGGTTCGCAGGGGCCGCGGTGAGCGAGGAGCCACAGGCCCTCGATGAGGTCATCCACGTAGCAGAAGCTCCGCGTCTGGGTGCCGTCGCCGTGGATCGTGAGGGGCTCGCCGGCCAGGGCCTGGCGGATGAAGGTGGGGATGACCCGGCCGTCGTCCAGGCGCATCCGCGGGCCGTACGTGTTGAAGATCCGGGCGATCCGAATCTCCAGGCCCTTCGTGCGGTGGTAGGCCATGGTCAGAGCCTCGGCGAAGCGCTTGCCCTCGTCGTAGGGGCTCCGGGGACCGATCGGGTTGACGTTCCCCCAGTAGGTCTCGGGCTGGGGGTGGACCTGGGGGTCGCCGTAGACCTCGGAGGTGGAGGCCAGGAGGAAGCGCGCGCCCTTCTCCACCGCCAGGTCCAGCATCCGCCGCGTCCCCTCCGAGTTCACGCGGAGCGTCTCGAGCGGGTAGCGCATGTAGTCCACGGGGGAGGCGGGCGAGGCGAGGTGCATGACCCAGTCGAGTTCGCCCTCGACCTCGAAGGGCTCGCAGACGTCCTGCTCGAGGAAGGTGAACCGCTCGTGATCCAGCAGGTGCTCGACGTTCTCCTTCCGCCCGGTGAGGAGGTTGTCCACGCAGAGGACCTCCCAGCCCTCGGCGATCAGCCGGTCGCAGAGGTGGGAGCCGATGAAGCCCGCTCCCCCGGTCACCAGCGCGCGCGTCATCGGGCTCCACCCCCCTCCGGAGCGGGGCGGCCGAGGGGGAGGTAGGTGAAGCCGAGGGCGTGCGCCCGCTCGCCGTCGAGGGCGTTCCGCCCGTCCACGAGGATCGGGTAGCGCATGGTCTCGCGGAGCCGCGCGAGGTCGAGGGACCGGACCTCGTCCCAGGCGGTGCAGACCACGGCGCAGTGGGCGTCGGCGGCGGCCTCGTAGGGGTCCTCGCAGACGCGCATGGCCGGGAGCTCGGCCTTGGCGGCGGCGGCGGCCTGCGGGTCGTAGCCGACCACGGCGGCCCCGGCCGCGAGGAGGCGCTCGGCCAGGGCCAGCGCCGGCGAGAACCGGACGTCGTCGGTCCCGGGCTTGAAGGCGAGACCGAGGAGGGCGACGCGCTTGTCCTCCAGGTTCCAGAGCGCCTCGCGCACCCTGTCGAAGGCCGCCTCCACGGCCTCGTCGTTGATGCGGGCGACCTCCTCCAGGAGCGGGAAGGGGTAGCCGAGGTCCTCGGCCAGGCGGGCGAAGGCCGCCAGGTCCTTGGGGAAGCAGTAGCCGCCCCAACCGAGCCCCGCCTCCAGGAACTCGGGGCCGATCCGGGGGTCGGCGCCCATGACCTCGGCCACCGCGCGGACGTCGGCGCCGGCCCGCTCGCAGATCCGGGCCAGGGCGTTCACGAAGGAGACCTTGGTGGCGAGG
>BEII01000162.1 GCA_002898935.1 bacterium HR32 | reverse complement strand
AGCCTCGTGTTCAGCCGTTCGCTGGCCCGCAGGACCCGCTCGGCGAGCTGGGCCTGTCGCCGGATCCGTTCGTACAGCCGCTTGCGCTCCGCCTCCGCTTCGCGACGGTCCGTGACGTCCACCATGACACCCCGCAGCCGCGTGGGCCGTCCGGCCTCCTGCACCACGGTGACGATGTCGTGCAGCCACACCACGCGGCCGTCTGCGGCGGTCATGCGGTACTCGAACTCGTGGTCTTCGCACCGGTCCACCGCGGCCTTGCAGAAGCTCACCGCCCAGGAGCGGTCCTCCGGGTGCACGTGGCGGACCCAGAAGTCCGGCTCGTCGAGCCAGCAGGCCACGGGGTATCCGAGCACCCGCTCCGCTTGCGGGCTCACGTACGTGAAACGGAAGGTCTCGGCGTCCGCCTCCCACACGATCCCCTGGATGGAGTGCACGAGGTCCTCGTACCTGCGGCGCAGGTCCGGTGCACCGGGGTCCTGGCGACGTGCGGGGGGCTGCAGCGCGCAGGCTACGAGGCCCGCCACCGCGCCCAGGGCTGAGGCAGGTCCACGGGCCGCCTGCAAGACCAGCGCTCCCGTGCGGCCCCGGCTGAGGCGTAGCGGCAGGGCGACGGTCTCCCCAGCCCGTGCGACCCGGCGCTCCCTGCGGGCGCGGTTGGCGAGGGAGCGCCACTGCGAACTGCCCCAGCGACCCGCGGTGACCTCCAGGAGTGGACGGCCCGGGAGGAGGAGGGCCGCAGCCTTGGCCCCGCTGGCTTGGCGGGCACCCTCCAGCACCTTGGAAAAGTCCACCGGTCCCCGTTTGGGGACGCTTCCGGGCTTCGCGGGCCGGAGCGGGGAGTGGCTTGCATCGCGCATGAGATGAGCCTGGCTACCCGGCCGAGCAACTCTCGTGCCAGAGAGGGAATTTGACACCGCCTGGAGGTGTGGGTAGTGTGGAGAGCGCGAGGCGACGAAGAGGACACGCCGCGTGCGCAGGGCCCTGCAGAGAGCGGGTGGAGGTGTCGAGCCCGCGGGCTTGCGGACGCGGTACCCCCTCGGAGCCGCGGGCCGAGCCGGTTTGGGGAAGGCCCGAGGGAGGCCCTTTACAGCCGTTTGAGGGCCGGCGCGGGGAAGGCCGCGCCGGAAGCTGGGTGGAACCGCGGGCGCGCCCCGTCCCAACGGACGGGGCGCGGGCGTTTTGAGGAGGTGTGCGGTGGACGAGGTGGTGGTCCGGTTCGCAGACGGGTCCGAGCTGCGGGTCCCCCGCGGGACGACGCTCGCAGAGGTGGCGCGGGCGCGCGGCGAATCGCAGGCGCTCGTGGCGCTGGTGGACGGCGTGCCCACGGACCTCTCCGCGCGGCTGGAACGCGACGCCACCGTGCGCTTCTTGCGGTTCGAGGACCCGCAGGGCCGTTCGGTGTTCTGGCACTCCTCCGCGCACCTGCTCGCCCAGGCGGTGAAGGAGCTGTTCCCGCACGCCAAGCTCGCCATCGGGCCCCCCATCGAGGACGGCTTCTACTACGACATCGACGTGGGCCGGCCGCTCGAGCCGGAGGACCTCCAGCGCATCGAGGAGCGGATGCGGGAGCTCGCGGCCCGGGACCAGACCATCGAGCGGGTGGAGCTCCCGCGCGCGGAGGCCGTGCGGCGGTACCAGGAGGCGGGCGAGCGCTACAAGCTCGAGCTGCTGGAAGCGATCCCCGACGAACGGGTGTCCTTCTACCGGCAGGACGGCTTCTGGGACATGTGCCGCGGGCCGCACCTGCCGCGCACGGGCCTGATCCGGGCGGTCAAGGTGCTGGGTTCTAGCGGCGCGTACTGGCGCGGGGACGAGCGCCGGGAGATGCTGCAGCGGGTGTACGGGATCTCCTTTCCCGACCCCGCGCAGCTGGAGGCGTACCTGCAGCGGCTGGAGGAGGCGAGGCGGCGGGACCACCGGCGGCTGGGGCGGGAACTGGACCTATTCAGCATCGAGGAGAGCGTGGGGCCCGGGCTCGTCCTGTGGCACCCGAGGGGCGCCGTGGTCCGTCGGTGCATTGAGGAGTTCCTGCGGGAGGAGCTGGACCGACGGGGGTACGCGTGGGTGTACACCCCGCACGTGGCCCGGGAGGCCCTGTGGGAGCAGAGCGGGCACCTGAGCTGGTACCGGGACAACATGTTCAGCGGGATCGAGATCGAGGGCCAGCGGTACCTGGTGAAGCCGATGAACTGCCCGTTCCACATCGCGGTGTACGCGTCCCGCACCCGGAGCTACCGGGAGCTGCCCGTGCGCCTGGCGGAATTCGGGACCGTCTACCGCTACGAACGGTCCGGGGTACTCCACGGCCTCCTGCGGGTCCGCATGATCACGCAGGACGACGCCCACATCTTCTGCGCGCCGCACCAGATCGAGGACGAGATCTGCGGACTGCTGGACCTGGCCTTCCGGGTCCACCGAGCCTTCGGCTTCTCGTCCTACGAGGTGACGCTGTCCCTGCGCGACCCCGCCACACCGGACAAGTACGCGGGGGACCCGGAGGTGTGGGAGCGGGCGGAAGCCGCGCTGGAGGCAGCTCTGCGGCGCGAAGGGGTCGCCTACACGCGCGCGCCGGGCGAGGCGAACTTCTACGGCCCCAAGATCGACGTGTACTTCTTCGACGCCCTGGGCCGGAAGTGGCAGCTCACCACGGTGCAGCTGGACTTCGTGCTGCCCGAGCGCTTCGGGCTGGAGTACGTGGGCGAGGACAACCGCCCCCACCGGCCCGTGATGGTCCACCGGGCGATCCTGGGGTCCCTGGAGCGGTTCTTCGGGATCCTCATCGAACACTACGCCGGCGCTTTCCCCCTTTGGCTGGCGCCCGAGCAGGTGCGGGTCCTGCCCGTGGCAGACCGCCACGCCGCGTACGCCCAGGACGTGCGCGACCGGCTGCGCGCCGCAGGGCTGCGGGCTGAGTCGGACCTCAGGGCGGAGAAGGTGACGAAGAAGGTCCGCGACGCCCAGGTCTGGAAGGTCCCCTACATGCTCGTGGTGGGCGACCGCGAGGCCGAGGGCGGCACGGTGTCCGTGCGGCACCGCACCGCAGGCGACCTCGGGCCCATGCCCCTGGAGGCGTTCATCCAGCGCGCGCGGGCGGAGGTGACGTCCCGCACCGCATCCTAAGGAGCCCATCGAGCGACCTCGGCAGGAGGCCATGGAGAGCGTGCGGGCAGAGCGGGACAGCGAGAGGATCGGGACTGGAGCGCGCTCGACGTCGGTGGCGTCCGTGTCGGCCTTCCTTGGACAGGGGAAGTCCGGTCCCCTCCATCCCTCGAGATGCACACGGACCGCAGGCTGGTTCAACAATCACCCTTCGTACGACCAACGTCGCCGACACGGTCGAGCGCCTGCGTGGCGCAGGGGTCAAGTTCCTCAGCGGCATCACGAATCACGGCTGGGGAAGCCTGGCGACCTTCGAGGATCCTGACGGGAACGTCCTCAAGTTGATGCAGCCTGGGGGTAGGCTGACCCACGCGCTGAGAGCCCCTCGCCGCGTGAGTCATTCCTTCTGCCAAAACCCTCGTGGCGCGCGTTCACTCGGTGGAATCGTGGAGCGGGGGTGTCGTGCGCAGGCCCCTCCTGTGGTGTTCGCTGGCGTTCGCCGCGGGCGCGGCCGCAGGCGTGGAGTGGGTGGTCGCCGCGGACCGGGCGGCGGCCGTGGCGCTTTCGCTGGCGGGCCTCAGCGTGTTCGCCGCCGGCAGGGCGCGGGTGGCGGGCCTGCTGCTCGCGGGCGCCGTGGCAGCCGCGGGCCTCGCGGTCGGCGGACATGCAGCCGGGGGTCCGGACCTCGCTTTCCTCTCCCGGCAGCTGGGCCGGAAGGTGACCGCGGAGGGGCACGCGCTCACCGACGGTGCGCGGTTCGTCCTGCGGGTGACGGCGCTGGGCGGGGCGCCTGCAGGCGGCGTTCGGCTACTGGTGCGCGGCCGTGTCCGCGTGGACGTGGGAGACCGCGTGCGCGCCTCGGGGCGCCTGCTGCCCCTCCCGGCCCCGCGGAATCCAGGCGAGCCGGACCCGGCCCGCTTCTTGTACCGACACCGCGTAGGTGCCGTGCTGGCTGCAGACCGTGTGCAGGTGGTGGCCTCGGGAGAGTCCCATAGGCTGCTCCGGGTGGCCGCCCAGCTTCGGGACGCGTTGGCGGACGTGTACCACAGGGCGTTGCGGGAGCCGTACGGCGCGGTACTGGCGGGCGTGGTTCTGGGGGTACCGGTCCAGGACCGCCCGATCCAGGACGCGTTCCGCAACAGCGGCCTGGCGCACCTGCTGGTGGCGTCCGGAGCCCAGCTCACCACCGTGGCCGCCGCCGCCTACGTGGCCCTGCGGGGCCGAGGGCGCGGCACCCGCGCCCTCGGGGCCCTCGGCGCGGTGCTCGCCTTCGCCTTTGTGGCGGGCTGGGAGCCGTCCATGGCGCGGGCCGCGGTCATGGCGGCGCTGTGTGCCCTCGCGGTGCTCGTGCGCCGGGAGTCCGACCCGCCCACGGTGCTCGCCCTGGCGGGAGCAGCCCTGGTCGCGTACAACCCGCTGCTGGTGCGGGACGTGGGATTCCAGCTCTCGTTCGCAGCCACCGGCGGGCTGGTGCTCCTCGCTCCGGATCTCGAGCGACGGCTACAGGGGTTGCCGCGGGTGGTTCGGCAAGCCGTGGCCGCGGCGTGCGCGTGCCAGGTGGCCGTGGCGCCGGTGCTGGTCTGGCACTTCGGCCAGCTGCAGCCGCTGGCCTTCGCGGCGAACGTCCTCGCACTCCCCGCGGCCGCGGTGCTGGTCCCCCTGGGCCTTGCCGCCGGCCTGGTGGGCCTAGTCTGGCAAGTCGCCGCCCTGCCGCTCCTTTGGGCCGCCGAGGCGGGCTGCGCGTACCTGGTGGCGGTGGCGCGGGGGTTCGCGAGCCTACCGGGCGCGACGTGGCACGTGACGGGTGACACCCAAAGCCGCCTGGCGGTGGCCGCGGTGGCGATCCTCGCGCTCCTTGTGGTCTCAGGCCGGCTGAGGCCCGGGCGAGCCGCGGTGCTGGCAGCCGTAGTCGCGGCCGCCGCGGTTTGGGCCCGCGCGCTCCCGCCGCGCCCGTACGCGGAGGTCGTGT
>BEII01000161.1 GCA_002898935.1 bacterium HR32 | reverse complement strand
CCGAGGCTCGGCTCGTCCCGCACCCGGACGGGCGGGACGACCAGCCCCAGGGTTGCGGCCACCTGGCGCCGCAGGGCCACGATGCGGTCCAGGAGGTCTCCGCCCTGCGTGGGCTCCACCAGCCCCACGAGGCCGTAGCCGATCTCCAGGCTGAGGGGCTCTACGTCCGCGATGGCCGGTGCTGCCTCGGGTGTAGCGGTCCGCGGGGGCGGGGGCGCGGCGGCAGGCGGGGGCGTCCGCGCGGCCAACCCTGCGGCCACCAGCGCGCCACCGACGGACAAGAAGGCCAGCGAAGGCAGCCCGGGGAACAGCCCCAACAGACCGACCACGGCGCCGGCGGCCACAAGCGGCCGCCACCGCGCGGTGAGCTGCGACGCCAGGTCCGCGCCCAGGTGCTCGCCCCCCGCGGTCCGGGTCAGGATCAGCCCGCTGGCTGCGGACAGCAGCAGGGAGGGGATCTGCAGCGCGAGCCCGGCGCCCACCGCCTGCAGGGCGAAGGCGGACGCTGCTTCCGTAGCGCTCATGCCCCTCGCCATCCCCACCCCGAACCCGCCCAGGAGGTTGGCGGCGGTGATCACGAGCCCCGCGATGGCGTCTCCGCGCACGAACTTGCTGGCGCCGTCCATGGCGCCGAAGAAGTCGGACTGCCGCTCCACCTGGCGCCGCCGCTCCCGGGCCGCCTCCTCCGTGAGCGTGCCCGCGTTCAGCTCGGCGTCGATGCTCATCTGCTTGCCGGGCATGGCGTCCAACGCGAAGCGGGCAGCCACCTCCGCCATGCGGCTCGTGCCGTTGGTCACCACCACGAACTGCACGGTGAGCAGGATGGCGAACAGCACGAGCCCCACGACCAAGTTCCCGCCCACCACGAGGCCTCCGAAGGCAGCCACCACGCTGCCCGCCGACCCCTGGGTGAGGATCAGCCGCGCCATGGCCACGTTGAGCCCCAGGCGGCCCAGGGCCGCGGCCAGCAGCAGGGAGGGGAACACCGACAGCTGCAGCGGGTCCGAGGCGTACGCGGTGGCCATCAGCACGACGACGGACAGGGCGAGGTTGCCGACCAGCAACAGGTCCACGAGCGCGGTGGGCAACGGCACCACCAGCGTGGCGGTGACCAGGAGGAGACACGCGGCCAGGGCCAGGTCGCTGCGCTGGAGGAGCCTCTGGCCCGCGGTCACAGGGGTACCTCCCGCAGGCGGCCCGCGCGGTACAGGAGCGCCAGGATCTCCGCCACAGCCCGGTACAGGGCGGGTGGGATGGCGCCGCCCAGCGGCACCCGGCGGTACAAAGCCTGCGCGAGCGGGGGGTTCGGCACCGTGGGCACCCCGTGACGCCGGGCCGTCTCCCGGATCCGCTCGGCGACAGCGCCCGCGCCCTTGGCCACCACCACCGGGGCCGGCGTGTGGGGAGGTGCGTACCGCAAGGCCACCGCCAGGTGCGTCGGGTTCGTCACCACCACCGTGGCCCGGGCCACGTCCCGCAGCATCCGCCGCCGGGCGAGCTCCCGCTGTCGGGCCCGCTGCCGGGCGCGCACCAGCGGGTCGCCCTCGGTCTCCCGAAGGTCCTCCCGGACCTCCTGGCGCGTCATCCGCAACCCCCGCTCGTGCTCGAACCGCTGGTACAGGTAGTCGAGGACACCGAGCAGCCCGAGCGCGAGTCCACCCCGCCACGCCACGTCCCGGAGGACAGCCCCCACTTGAACGGCCAGCTCCCCAGCCGACGGCGCGAGCGGCCCGGGGTCGGCCACCACTTGCCGCAGGGGCGCCCACACCGCCGCCACCACCGCGGCCAGCTTCAACGCAGCCTTCAGGAGTTCGGCGGCGGACCGCAGGGAGAACAAGCGCTCCAAAGCCCGCAGGGGGTTTAGCCGGTCCAGCTGGGGCTCCAGAGGTTTTGCCGTGAACAGCCCGCCGGTCTGTGCCACGCCCGCCACGACCCCCACCGCGAGCGCGGCCAGCACCACCGGCGCCAGGACCCGCGCCCCCGCCTCCAGGCCCTCCAGGAGCGCCAGGCCGGGGCGGTCCACCCGCGGCGCCGCCAGGGCGCGCTGCGCGTACGCCACGAAGCCGCCCGCGACCCACGGCGCGGCCGCCGTGGCCGCCGCGGTGGCCGCCAGCAGGGCTAAGGCCTGCGTGAGGTCCGCGCTGCGGGCCACCTGCCCGCGCCGGCGGGCTTCCTGGCGCCTTCGAGGGGTCGCGGGCTCGGTGCGCTGGCTGCTCATGATGGTGCGGCGTGGTCCGCCGCACCGCGGGTATGCACAGCCCGTGCCGGCCGGTCAGCCGACCTCCAGGGTGGCCAGCGCACCCACTTCCGCCAGCAGGTCCGCCAGCACCACCAGCAACAGCGGGAGTTCCTCCTGGCTGAGCCCCAGGCGTTCGAGGGCGCCCTCGCTGCACCGGTGCAGGAGCTGGTCGGTCCCCACCCCGAAGCCCAGCATCACGCTCACGGCGTCCGCCACGTGCACCGCGTCCGCGAGGCCCGGTTCCGGCACCTCGTCTGGGCGGTGGTGGTGCTCGATGGCCTGCACCAGGGCATCCGGGAGGCTCCACCGCCGGGCCGCCTCGGCACCCACCTGCGCGTGGTCGCAGCCTAGGACCGCCCGCTCGGCCTCCACGAAGTCCGCCCCCTGTTCCACCGCCTCCAGCACCGCTCGGTACTGCTCCTGCAGGCTGTGGCTGAGGGCCATCTTGCCGATGTCGTGCAGCAGCCCGGCCACGAACGCCGCTTCCGCGTCCAGTCCGCGGGTCTGAGCCAGGTGCCGGGCTACCGTGGCCACCGCCAGGGCGTGCTGCCACATCCGCACCCGGTCCAGGCCGTACCCCGGCGCGCCGCGCGCGAACGCGTCGTACGCCACCGCCGTGAACAGCAGGCTGCGCACCGCCCCAAACCCCACGAGCACCACCGCGTCCCGGAGGGTTGCCACGCGCCGGGTGCGCATGTACAGCGCGGAGTTCGCAAGCCGCAGGACCCGCGCCGCCAGCACCGGGTCTCGGCCCACCACCTCCGCGACGGACTCCGCAGAGCTCGTGAGGTCGTCCAGCAGCCGCATGGCCTCCAGCACGTGCGCCGGCAGCGGCTCCAGGAGGTCAAAGGCCAGCAGCACCCGGTCCGGGACGCGGCTCACGGCCACCTCCGGAGTACAGCGCCCACACCCGCCAACGTCCGATCCCAGATCGCGGTCACACCGCCCAGGGTGTGGGGCAGGAACGCACCCACCAGCACCAGCGCGAGCCCCACCTTGAGGGGCAGGCTCACGAGGAAGACGTTCACCTGCGGCGCGGCGCGCGCGCCGAGCGCCAGCGCGGTCTCCACAGCCATGGACGCGGCCACGAAGGGCGCGGCGACCTGCACGCCCGCCAGGAAGCTGGCTGCGAACAGCTCGAACCCCGCCTCCACGAAGGGCACGAGCGACGGGAGCTGGTCCGGGCGCAGGCAGTCGAAGCTCAGGCCGAGGAGCCGCAGGGCCTGGTGGTGGGTGTCCGTCGCGAAGTACGCCACCAGCGCCAGGGTGGACCAGAGCCGTGCCAGCACCGTGGACTCGTGTCCGTGCACGGGGTCCACCAGCTGGCCGGACCCCAGCCCCAGCGTGAGCTCCGCCACCTGCCCGCCCACCTGCACCGCCACGAACGCCAGCGCCACGCCCCAGCCCAGGAACAGGCCCACAGCCAGCTCCTTCAGCAGAAGGGCGGCGAACGAACTGGCCTCAAGGCCTCCTACGCTCTCCAGCGGCGCGGAGGCGGCCACGAACAGGCTGAGCCCCGCGCTGGCGGCCGCAGGCACCCGGGGCCCGCCCAGGGCAGGCAGGGCCAGCAGGAAGCCCGCGACACGGCCGGTCGCCAGCAGCCAGGGGACCACGAAGCCCCAGCTCACGGTACCCACTCCGGCAGCCCCCGCAGCAGGGCTGCGGTGAACCGCAGCAGCTGCTGGGCCATCCAAGGGCCCAGCAGCACCGCCACCGCCCCCACCGCCACGACCTTGGGCACGAAGGACAGGGTGGCCTCCTGCACCTGGGTGAGGACCTGCACCAGGCCCACCGCCACCCCCGCCAGCAGGGCCACGCCCAGCACCGGCAGCGCAACCAGTGCGGCCACCGCCATGGCTTCCTGCCCCAGCGCCACCAGCCCGTCCAGCGTCATCGGAAGCTCAGCAGCAACGCGCGCGCCACCAGATGCCAGCCGTCCACGAATACGAAGAGCAGAAGTTTGAAGGGCAGGGAGATCAGCACGGGCGGCAGCATCAGCATCCCCAGGGACAGCAAGACGCTACTCACCACCATGTCCACCACCAGAAACGGGACGAACAGCAGCGAGCCCAGGAGGAACGCGGCGCGCAGCTCGCTCGTTACGAAGGCGGGGATCAGGACGTGCGTGGGCACGTCCTCGCGGCTGCGGGGCCTCGGAAGCCGGGCCATGGACACGAACAGGGCCAGGTCCTCCTCACGGGTCTGGCGGAGCATGAACTGCCGCAGGGGCCTGAGGCCCCGGTCCAGCGCCTGGGCCTGCGACAGCTCGCCCCGCAGGTACGGCTGCAGACCCTCCCGGTTCGCCCGGTCGAGGGTGGGCGCCATGGTGAACAGGGTGAGGAACAGCGCCAGGCCCACCACTACCTGGTTGGGCGGCACCGTGGGCACGCCCACGGCGCTGCGGACCAACGACAGCACGATCACGATCCGCGTGAAGGACGTCAGCAGGATGAGCAGGGCGGGTGCGGTGGCGAGCACCGTGAGCAGCAGGAGGACCTGCAGGGACGTGGACACCTGCTGGGGCGAGTCGGAGGCCGACACCCGGAACTCCACCACGGGCAGCGGCGCCGCGGCGGCAGGCCCCGCCAACAGCAGCACGCAGCCCAGCAGAAGCCACCAGCGCACTACCGACGCTCCTCGCCCAGGCCACCCCGGCCCCGTCGGGCCGGTGGGCCTTCGGGACCGGCTCGCATCCGGCGGAGCCGCTCCGCAGCCGCCCGCAGGCGTTCTCAGAAGGCGGAGGGGGTCTCGGCGGACGTCGGCCCGAGCTCGCAGAGCACCGACAGGTGCTGGCCCAAGAGCAGGCGGCGGCCCCCAACCTCCACCACGTACAGCCCAGCCT
>BEII01000160.1 GCA_002898935.1 bacterium HR32 | reverse complement strand
GCCGCCGCGGCCGGTGATCGCTCCCCGAAGCCGTGCAAGTCCTCCACCGCGTCCGCCGCCCACCCCGCCCGCTCCAGGAACACCAGGGTGCCGAAGGCGCACAGGTTCATGAAGGCGTACACCGCCAGGTAGTAGACGGCGCTCCAAACCCCTCGCTCACCCGCGGCCACCCCGATCAACGCATAGCCTCCGTGCGCCACGCTGGAGTACGCCAGCATGCGCTTGACGCTGCCCTGGCGGAGTGCCGCCAGGTTGCCCACCACCATGGTGGCCGCCGCCAGGGCCGCCACCAGGGGCTGCCAGGAAGCGGCGAGCCCGCCCAGGGCGCCGGGCAGCAGGCGCAGGAGCGCGCCCACCGCGCCGACCTTCGCCAGCACCGACATGAAGGCAGCCGCGGGCAGCGGGGCGCCCTGGTACACGTCCGGAGCCCAGGCGTGGAACGGCACCGCCGCCGCTTTGAACCCCAGGCCCACCACCAGGAGACCCACGCCGACCAGCAGCGGCACGCCCGAGGTCGCCTCGGAAACCGCCCGGAGCCCGGTCCCGCCCGCCGCTCCGTACACCAGGGCCACCCCGTACAGGAACAGCCCGGAGGCGAACGACCCCAGCAGGAAGTACTTCAGGGACGCCTCCTGCGAGCGACGGTGGTCCCGCGCGAACCCCGCCAGCACGTACAGCGGGACGGAAAGCGTCTCCAGGGCCACGAACAGCATCAGCAGGTCCTGGGCGGCCACCATGAGCATGGCGCCCAGGGTGCCGAACAGCACGAGGGCGTAGTACTCGCCCCGCTCCAGGCCCGTGCGGGCCAGGTAGTCACGGGCCAGCAGCAGCCCCACCGCGGCCACGGACAAGGTCACCAGCTGCAGCGCGTTCGCGAGCCCGTCCCGCACGTACAGCTCCCCGAAGGGCCCCTGCAGGGGACTTGTGGCGATGAGGAACCCGGCTGCGCCCAAACCCACCAGTCCCAGGACCACCCACGCCGCGCGGGTGCGGGGGTCGCGGACGAACGTGTCGCCCACCAGGATCACAAGCCCGGTGGCGGTCACCACGATTTCGGGGGCCAGAGGCCTCAGGTCCACGTCACGGCCTCCCCACCGCGGAGGGTAGCTGCTGGACGCGCCGGACCACGGCTTCCACCGCGGCCTCGCTGCGCACGAGCCACGGCTTCGGGTACAGGCCGATCCACAGGATGGCCAACACCAGGCTCACCAGAGCCACCCGTTCCGGCAGCGAAAGCGGCGCGAACCGCTGGACCTCCGGCCTCGGAGGCCCGAAGTACACCCGCTGGACCATCCACAGCAGGTACACCGCGGACAGGACCACCCCAACTGCCGCCACGGCTGCCCACCGGGGGTCTGTGCGGAACGTCCCGAGCAGTACCAGGAACTCGCCCACGAACCCGTTGGTACCGGGCAGGGCCGCAGACGAGAACACCACGAACAGGGACAGGGCCGCGAAGGTGGGCAGGACCCGGGCCACGCCGCCGAAGGCGTCCACGGCCCGCGTGTGGGCCCGCTCGTACAGGATCCCGACCAGCAAGAACAGCCCGCCCGTGGAGATCCCGTGGTTGACCATCTGCAGCAACGCCCCGGACAACCCCTGGGGGTTGAGGGCGAAGGTCCCCAGCACCACGAACCCCAGGTGGCTCACGGAGGAGTACGCCACCAGCCGCTTCACGTCCGACTGCGCGTACGCCACCGCCGCGCCGTAGACGATCCCCAGCGCGGCCACGGCCATGAGGGCAGGGGCGGCAGCCCGGGACACCTCGGGGAACAGCCCCAGGCAGAACCGCACGATGCCGTAGGTGCCCATCTTCAGCAGCAGGCCGGCCAGGATCACGCTGCCCGCCGTGGGGGCTTCGGTGTGCGCGTCCGGGAGCCACGTGTGCAGAGGGAGCAGCGGCACCTTGATGGCGAAGGCCACCAGGAACGCCGCGAACAGCCAGGGCTGGAGTTCGGGCGGGACCTGCGCCGCAGACAGCTGGGTGGCGTCGAAGGTCCCGGTACTCAGGTACAAGCCGGCGATGGCCAGCAGCATCAGCACGCTGCCCGCCATGGTGAACAGGAAGAACTTCAGCGCCGCGTACGACCTCCGCTCGGAGCCCCACAGCCCGATGAGGAAGTACATCGGGATGAGGACCGCCTCCCAGAACACGTAGAACAGCACCAGGTCCAAGGCCAGGAACGTCCCCAGCACCGCCGCCTCCAGCAGCAGCAGGAGCACCAGGTACTCCTTCACCCGCACCCGTACGGCGTCCCAGGTGCCCACGAGCGCCACCGGGAACAGGAAGGCCGTGAGGACTACGAGGGGGAGGGAGATCCCGTCCACCCCGAGGTGGTAGGCGATGCCCAGGGCCGGTACCCACGGGACCCGCTCACTCAGCCAGTAGCCGGCCTCCCCTCGCGGGAAGTGCGCGAACAGCCACGCGGCCACGGCCAGCGTACCGAGCATCACGGCCAGCGCGAGGCCGCGCAGCCACCCGTCCCGCCGCGGGAGGCCGAGGAGGGCCAGCGCGCCGCTAGCCGGCAGCCACACCAGCACCGACAACACGCTCACCGCAGCACCCAGTACGCGAACACCACCACCGCACCCGCCAGGACGCCTGCGGCGTACTGCCGCACGTTCCCCGTCTGCCAGGTCCGCACCGCACCGCCTGCCCGCGCCACCGCGGCCGCGAGGGTAGAGGCGGCTGCGTCGATTCCGCGGGCGTCCACGCTCTCGGCGAGCAGCCGCGCTAACGCCCGCCCTGGCCGCACCACCAGTCGGTCGTACAGCGCTTCAAGGCCCCACTGCCCCTCGAGGACGCCGCGGAGGGCACCCAGGTGCGGCTCGCGGCCTCCGCGGTGAACCCAGGCGCCCACCGCCACCCCCGCGCTCGCCACCGCCACGCCCATCACCGCCGTCCACGGGTCGGCGGCGTGCTCCCCGTGGCCGCCGAAGACCGGATCGAGGTACTTGTGGAACGGTGCTCCGACCCACTGCGCACCGAGGAAGCCACCTAGCACAGCCAGACCGCCGAGCACAGCCATGGGCCACGCCATCACCGGCGGCGCCTCGTGGGGGTGTGCGCTGGGGTCGCGGGCCGGCCCGAGGAAGGCCAGCACGGTGGCGCGGGTGGCATAGTAGGCGGTGACGAAGGCGGTGGCCACGGCGGCGGCCCACAGCGCGGGGCTTCCCGCGTACGCCGCGCCCAGGATCTCCTCCTTGCTCCAGAAGCCTGCGAGCGGCGGGATGCCACTCAGGCTCAGGGCGCCCACCACGAAGCCGAGGAAGGTGAGGGGCATGGCGCGGCCGACTCCACCCAGCCGCCGCAGGTCGATCTGACCGTGCAGGGCGTGCATGACGCTGCCCGCGGCCAGGAACAGCAGCGCCTTGAAGAACGCGTGCGTGGTCAGGTGAAAGAAAGCGGCCGGCGGCGCCTGTACGCCCAGGGCCAGGAACATGTAGCCCAGCTGGCTGATGGTGGAGTACGCCAGCACCCGCTTCAGGTCGTGCTGGACGACGGCCACCGTGGCCGCGAACAGAGCCGTGAGGGCGCCTACGGGGGCCACCACCCAGTGGAGGACCTGGCCTGCGGCCTCGAACACCGGCCACAGGCGGCCCACCAAGAACACCCCCGCGGTGACCATGGTGGCCGCGTGGATCAGCGCAGAGACCGGGGTCGGCCCTTCCATGGCGTCCGGCAGCCAGCTGTACAGGGGGAGCTGCGCGGACTTGCCCGTGGCACCGCAAAAGAGAAGGAGGGCGGCCACGGCAAGCCCCGGATGGCCTCGGAGGGTGCCGCCGTCCCGCAACAGGTTCGCCATCTCGCGGAAGTCCAACGTGCCCAGCAGGGTGAACAGCAGGCACAGCCCGAGCAGGAACGCCGCGTCCCCCACCCGGTTCACCACGAAGGCTTTGCGCCCTGCGGCGGCCGCGGCGGGCCGTTCGAACCAGAACCCGATCAGCAGGTAGGAGCACAGCCCCACGAGCTCCCAGCCGACGAAGAGCACCAGGAGGTTTCCCGCCAGCACCAGCAGGAGCATGGACGCGGTGAACAGGTTCAGGTAGGTGAAGTAGCGGGCGTAGTCGGGGTCGTCCGCCATGTAGCCCACGGAGTACACGTGGATCAGAAACCCGACACCCGTCACCACCAAGGCCAGCAGCACCGACAGCCGGTCCAGCTGCAGCGTCCACAGGACCCGCAGGTCTCCCACCGCCACCCACTCGACCCCCACCCAGCGCACCGCCGGAACCTCGGCGGGGAGGAGGCCGCGGGCCGCCTGGACGGCCAGCAGGAAGGCCGCCAGCACCGAAAGGCAGGCCACCAGGGCGGTGCCTCGCTTGCCCAGGCGTCCACCCGCGAGCCCGTTCCCCAGGGCTCCGGCCAGCGGCAGGCCCACCAGCCACGGCGCGACCCACGCTTCCACGCCCGCCTCCCGACTCACCCGCGCAGCAGGTCGATCTCGTCCACGTCCAGCGTGTCCCGGGTGCGGAAGATGTGCACCAGGATGCTCAAGCCGACCACCACCTCCACCGCGGCCACCACCAGCACGAAGAACACCGCCAGCTGACCGCCCAGGTGGCCGTGGACCCGGGCCAGGGTCACGAACGCCAGGTTCACGGCGTTCAGCATCAGCTCGATGGACATGAACAGGATAAGGGCCGTCCGCCGCACCAACACACCCACCGTGCCCAGGGTGAATAGGGCGGCGCTCAGGACCAAGTACGCCTGCGGAGGGACCGTCACCGCCGGTCCCCCGCCCCCACGCGCTCCCGCGGGGATGTGACCCTCGGACGGGCGGGCGCGCTCCCCAGCACCACCGCGGCCACGATGGCCACCAGGAGCAGCACGGACGCCACCTCGAAGGGCAGGAGGAAAGTCCCGAACAGCTCCCGCCCCACGCTCCCCACGGCGCCGAAGTCCCGCGGGGCCGGCCGGACGTTGGCGGGCAACCCGAAGGACGCGTAGGTGAGCGCGGCCCACAGCAGAAGACCCAGGGGGACCGCCAGCGCCCACTGGGCGCCCACGGGCGAGGGGCGGCGCTCCGGGTCTTGGGCGTGCAGCAGCATGATCACGAACAGGAACAGGACCACGATGGCGCCGGCGTAG
>BEII01000159.1 GCA_002898935.1 bacterium HR32 | reverse complement strand
CGCGGCAGATCCAGGCGGAGGACCCCGACCGGTACTACAAGCCGGACCAGTACAACAACCCGTCCAACTGGCGTGCCCACTACGACACCACGGGTCCCGAGATCCTGGCGCAGACCGAGGGCCGGATCACCCACTTCGTGGGCACCTTGGGGACCACGGGTACGGTGGTGGGAGTGGGCAGGCGGCCCAGGGCGTTCAGCCCGGAGGTGGAAGTGGTGGCGGTGGAGCCCGACGACCCGCTGCACGGGATCGAGGGACTGAAGCACATCGCCACCTCCATCCGGCCGGGGATTTACGACCCGACGGTGCACCACCGCAAGCTCGGGGTCAGCACCGAGGCCGCCTACGCCATGGCGCGCCGCCTGGCGCGGGAGGAAGGCATGTTCGTGGGCGCTTCCACCGGGGCCGCGGTGTGGGCAGCGTTGGAAGTGGCGCGGGACCTGGAGGAGGGGCTGGTGGTGGCCCTCGGTCCGGACGGTGGCGACCGCTACCTCAGCACGGCCCTGTGGCAGGACCTGTAGGCGGGTCACCGGTCTGTAGTATGCTGGGGAGGGGGTCGGGGCGAACGCCCGATCCCCGTCGAGGGAGATGGAAACGTTGACCCTGGAGCGAGTGCACCTGGGCGCCATGGTGTCGCACGCCCGCTCCGAAGCGCCCAACGAGTGCTGCGGGGTGCTGGCCGGAAGGAACGGCCGGGTGGAGCGGGTACGACCCGTGGCCAACGCGGACCGCAGCCCGTACACGTTCCGCATGGATCCCCACGAGCTGCTGCGCGCCTACCAGGAGGCGGACGCCGAAGGGCTGGAGGTGGTGGGGTACTACCACTCGCACCCCGCCACGCCCGCGGTCCCCTCCCGGACGGACGTGGCACGGGCCGCAGACCCCTTCGCGGTGTACGTGATCGTGTCCCTGGCCAGTGAGCCGCCTGAAGTGCGGGCCTACCGCATCGCAGACGGCGGCTACCGAGAGCTGGAGCTGAGGGTGCGATGAGGTTCTCGACCCGGGCGGAGTACGGGTTGCGCGCCCTCATCGATCTGGCCATGTTCGGCCACCTGGGCCCGGTGCAGACCCACGACATCGGCCGCAGGCAGGGGCTGCCAGAGCCATACCTGAACCAGCTCTTGGCGCAGCTGCGGCGTGCGGGGCTCGTGACCAGCAAGCGCGGCCCACACGGCGGCCACCGCCTGGCCCGGCCGCCCGAGACGATCCGCCTCGACGAGGTGTTCCTCGTGCTCGAGGGCACCACCTCTCCGTGGGAGTGCGTGGACACCGACGAGCCGAGTTGCGTGTACGCGCCCGGCTGTGGCCTGCGGCCCCTTTGGCTGCGACTGAAGGAGGCCACCGACCAGGTCCTCCGCAACACCACCCTGGCGGACCTCCTACCCTCGGTCCCCGGCACCCCGGACCGGCCGTTCGCAGGACACGAAGCCCCGCGCGTGCTATAATCGCGGTGGGGCAGCGGTTCGGAACAGGGTTTTCCTGGAAACGCGGGTCGTGCCCGACCGAGTGGGCTTCGGGGGACAAGCCCCAGGGATGCGTTGTCCAGGAGGGCCCTGTTCCTCGTTTGTGGACTCGTGAGAACTTCGTGGGCGGAGGACACCGTCGAGTTGGAGCAGCAGCTGGCAGCCGCGGGGGCGCCGCGGGCCGAGGCGGAGCGGGCGCGCTTTGAGGCGCTGGTGCGACAGCACCTGGATGCGCTGTACGGCGCCGCCCTGCGCCTGACGCGCAACCGCGCGGACGCGGAGGACTTGATCCAGGAGACCCTGCTCAAGGCGTGGCGGTCCTTCCACACCTTCACGGAAGGGACCAACGCCCGGGCGTGGCTGTTCCGCATCCTGATGAACGCCCACATCGACCGCTACCGGAAGACCGCGCGGGAGCCGGAGACCACGGACGTCGAGGACGTGGGCGAGTTCTACCTGTACAACAAGGTGCAGGAGTCCGAGCAGCTCCGCGGGGTCGGCGACCCGGAGAAGCTCCTGGAGCACGTCATGGAGCACCAGGTCCGGGAGGCGCTGGAGTCGCTGCCCGACCACTTCCGGAGCGTGGTGATCCTCGCGGACCTGCAGGGCTTCTCGTACAAGGAGATCGCCGACATCCTCGGAATCCCAGTGGGCACGGTGATGTCGAGGCTGTTCCGCGGACGCCGGCTCCTGCAGCGCAAGCTCTGGGACTACGTGCGGTCTCACCACCGGATCACCACCGCGGGGGAGGGTGCGTCCGTTGGACTGTAGGGAGTTCGAGGCGAAGCTGTGGGCGTTCCTGGACGGGGAGCTGGACGCGGGCGCGTGCGCGGAGCTGCGGGCGCACCTGGAAGCTTGCCCTGGCTGTCTGGACCACTACCGGTTCGAGGACGCCCTGCGGGTGTTCGTCCGGCGCTGCTGCCGGGAGAGCGTGCCGGAGACGTTCCGGCGCCGGCTGTTCCGCCTGATCGCGCACCTCGACGAGTAACCCCTCGCGCGTGCGCCGCGCCGCCATCGACGTGGGCACCCATTCCGTCCGCCTCCTGGTGGCGGACGTCCTGGAGGGCGAGGTCCGGCCCGTGGTCCGCCGGTTGGAGATCACCCGCCTGGGTGAAGGCGCGGACCGCAGCCGGGTGCTGGTCCCCCAGGCCATCGGACGGACGGTGCGGGCGGTAAGGGAGTTCTGGCGGGTCGCCCACGAGGCCGGCGCGGACCGAGTGGTGGTGGTCGGCACCAGTGCGGTCCGGGAGGCTTCGAACCGTTCCACCCTGGAACGCGACCTGCACCCCATCCCGCTGGTGGTGCTGGACGGCGACGCCGAAGCGGAGCTGAGCTTCCGGGGCGTGCGGGCGGGTCTGCGGGATCTACCGGACCCTCTCCTCGTGCTGGACGTGGGCGGGGGGAGCACCGAGCTGGTGCTGGGTTCAGGCGACCGGGTGGTGCGCAAGGTGAGCGTGCCCGTGGGGTCGGTGCGCCTGCGGGAGCGCTGCCTGCACAGCGACCCGCCGGCGGACGTCGAGGTGCAGGCCCTGCGCCGCGAGGTGCTGGACTGTGTGCGGCCCCACCGAGCCTCCCTGTCCGGGGCGACCCGCGCGGTGGGCGTGGGCGGCACGGTCACGTCCCTCGCGGCCGTGGACCTCAGCCTTGACCCGTACGACCCAGACCGCGTGCACGGGCACGTCTTGTCCGCCGGACGGGTGGCCTCCCTGGCCCGCGGCCTGTGCGCCATGCCCCTCGGCCTGCGCCGGCGGATTCCAGGGCTGCAGCCCGAGCGGGCGGACGTCATCTGCGCGGGCGCCCTCATCCTCGAGACCCTCGTGGCCCTCTTCGGTTTGGAGGCGGTGGTGGCGAGTGAGAGCGACCTGCTCTGGGGTGCCCTCCTGGCTTCCTGAACTCGAAGCGGGCAAGACTTCAGGCGGTGCGTGGCCTAGGATGGAACCGGAGGCGGACGTGCGCCGGATGGCGGGACTCGTGCTCGTGGTGGCGGCCGCGGTGGTCGGGCTGCTGTGGTCGCTGGGGATCGGCTTTCCGAGGGCGCCTCAGCCGGTGGACGCTGCACGGGTGCGGCGGGGCGACCTGGAGGTGGTGCTGGCGGTCACGGGGGTGTTCGAATCGCGCGCCGCAGACCTCGCGTTCTCCGTCCCCGGGCGCCTGGTGTGGACCGTCCCGGAGGGGACCGCGGCTCGGCGCGGCGAACCCCTCGCGCGGTTGGACGCCGGCGAGCTGGAGGCCGCGGCAGAGCAGGCGCGCCACACGGCTCAGGCGGCGGACGGCGAGGCAGAGCGGGCCGCGGCCCAGGTGGCGGCCGCGGCCGCAGAGGTGGAACGGGCCCGGGCTGCGTGGGGGGCGGCGCGGGCGCAGGTGCGACAAGCGCTCTTTGGTGTGCGGGCGGCACAGGCGAACCTGGACCGCCTGCGGTCGGGGGCGCGCCCCGCGGAGGTCCAGCAGGCGGAAGCCGCGGTGGCCGCGGCCCGGGCCGCGTGGGAGCAAGCCCGGCGGAACGCGGAGCTACAGGATCGGCTGCTCCGCGACGGCGCGGTGAGCCAGGCGCAGCGGGATGCGGCGAGGGCCGAGGAGGAAGCCGCGCGCGCCCGGCTAGAGCAGGCGGAGGCGTTCCTCGCCGGGCTGCGGCGCGGGGCGTCGCCCGAGGAGCTGCGGTCGGCTGAAGCGCAGGTCGCGCAGGCCCGGTCCGCGCACCAGGTGGCGGTCGCGCAGGTGGAGCAGGCGCTCGCGGGGCTGCAAGCCGCGCGCTCTGTGCTCGAGCAGGCCCAGGCCGCCCTAGCCGCCGCCAAGGCCCGTGCCGCGGCAGCCCACGCGTCTTGGCAAGCCGCTCTGGAACGGCTCGAGCAGGCAGTCCTGAGGGCTCCCTTCGACGGGGTGGCGACCCGGGTGTACGTGCAGCCCGGCGCCACCGTGGGGCCGTCGCTTCCCGTGTTGTCCTTCGCCGCCCCGGGCGGGTGGGTGGTGGCGGAAGTGGACGAGGCAGACGTGGGCCGCGTACGGGTGGGGCAGAGGGCCCGCGTGACCGCAGACGCCTACCCAGGGGTGGCCGTCGGAGCCCGGGTGAGCCGTGTGGGAGGTCAGGTGGAGGTGCGGGCCGGGGCCCGCGTCGTCCGGGTCCGTCTGGAGCTGGCCCGGCCAGTCCCCTTCCGGGTGGGGACCAGCGTGGACGTGGACCTGCTGCTGCGCACGGTGCCGCAGGTGCTCCTGGTGCCCGCGGAGGCGGTGGTCTCGGTCGAGGACGGCGGCGCTCAGGTGTACGTGGTGGAGGGCGGCGTGGCCCGCGTCCGACGGGTGCGGACCGGCGAGCGCAACGACCGGTACGCCGCAGTCTTGGAAGGTCTGCGCGAGGGAGAACTGGTCGCCCTCGCGGAGCCGGGGCGCCTGCGGGACGGCCAGCGGGTGGTCGTCCGGTCGGTGCAATGACGCCCGTGGTGCAGCTGCGCGGCGTGGTCAAGGTGTATCGCATAGGGGCGGTGGAGGTGCGGGCGCTGCGGGGCGTGGACCTGGAGGTGGGAAAGGGTGAGTTCGTGGCCATCATGGGGCCGTCGGGCTCGGGTAAGTCTACCCTCCTGAACCTCGTGGGCTGTCTGGACCGCCCCACCTCCGGCGAGTACCGGCTCGGAGGCCAGGATGTAAGCCGCCTGGACGACGACACCCTGAGCGAAGTCCGCAACCGGCGTATCGGGTTCGTGTTCCAGACCTTCAACCTGCTGC
>BEII01000158.1 GCA_002898935.1 bacterium HR32 | reverse complement strand
CATGGCGTCGAACCGCTCCGGGACCGTCTTCACCACCAGGAGGATCTCCTCCGCCTCCTCCACCGTCCCCTCCCACCGGTACACAGAACGCACGCCGGGCAGTACGTTCACGCAGGCCGCCAGGCGCTCTTCCACCAGAGCCCGCGCGATGCGGTGGGCCTCCTCCAAGCTCGCGGCGGTGACCAGGCAGACCAGCATCGCGCCGCGGGACCGGCTAGTCCTGGTCCCTCCACCAGTCCGGGGAGACGTCCCGCGGGCTCTTGAACACCCGCACCGTGGGCCGGGCGGGCACCCCGGCCTTCTCCCGCGCGATCCGGGAGCGCAGCTGCTCGTACTCCCGCAGGTCGGTGAGCACCTTGATGGTGTTCCACACCGCCTCCTCCACCTGCGGGCTGCTGGTCTTCACCAGCCGGAGCAGGGGCTCGATCACGCTCTTGTCGTGCAACTTCCCCAACAGCCGGATGGCCAGGCGCTGGACCTCTACGTCCTCGTCCCCCAGAAGCTTGAGCAGCGTCTCCTTGGCTCGGGCTCCCTCCACCTCGAACAGGGCCCGCAGGGCGAACTTGCGCACCTTGCCGCTGCCGCTCTCCACCGCGGCCCGCAAGGCGTCCAGGGCTTCCGGGCTGGCGGCGAGCTTACGGAAGGCCGCGGCCACCTCCTTGGGCAGCTGCACGTCCCGGTCCCCCGAGGGTGCTTCCAGCACCCCGCGCTCCTCCAACGGCGGCAGGGCGTTGACCACCGTTTCCTGCAGGCGGGGGTCCGTGAGGAACAGCCGGACCAACGGCTCCACCACCCGCTCGTCCCCGAGCTTGCCCAGCAACGCCACCGCGTAGGCACGCACGTGGAAGTTCTCGTCCTCCAGGGCCTCCAGCAGGGGCTCCACCGCCCGGCTCTTGATGTCCATGATGATGCGCAGGACCTGGTTGTGCACCCGCCGCCGCTGGGCGCGGTCCCTGAAAGTCTCCAGGAGGGGACGAACCGCGGGCGCGCCGATCCGCACCAACGCCTGGCTCGCCGCCGCCTGCAGGTTCCGCTCCCGCCGCCCGAGCACGCGGATCAGCCCGTCCACCGCCCCCGCGTCCCCGGCCTGCTGCACCTGCGCCACCGCCTCCTGTACCACCTGCTCCGACCGGTCCCCGAGGGCGAACCGGATCCCCTCCAACGCCCGCGGGTCCCGGACCCGAAGGCGTCCCAGGGCGTGGACGGCGCTCTTGCGCACGTACTCGTCAGGGTCGTCCAGGATCCGGCTCAGCGCGTCGATGGCCTCCGCCACCACGGGCGCCGGCACGTCCGGGGCCTCCAGCTTGCCCAGGGCCAGGGCTGCGTCGCTGCGCACCGTGGCGTCCGGGCTGCGCAGGCGCTCCTTCGTCTGCTGTAGGACCTGCTCCCAGTTGTCCTTCGCCATCCCACAACTCCTCCGGGGTACCCGTCGGGCCGGTCGGGCGTCTTTACTTCCTCGAACTCGAACGCGGATGCGGGGGGACGACCCCGATTATTGTCCCACGCCCCGCAGCCGGCTGGCAAACGGCCGGTTGTCGGCCCCGGCCCGGGGGCGTATACTGGGCTCCGAACGAACGATCGCGAAATGGCGACTACGTCCCGTGCTTTCGAACGAAAGCGGACCCCGCGGTTCGCAAACTCCGCGGAGGCGGAATTCGCCCGCATCCTGGACTTCTACGGGGTCCGCTGGGAGTACGAGCCCCGGTCCTTCGTGCTGCGCTGGGACCGGGACGGCCGTCCGCGGGAGCGGTTCACCCCCGACTTCTACCTGCCGGACTTCGACCTGTACATCGAGCTCACCACCCTCAAGCAGGCCCTGGTCACGCGGAAGAACCGCAAGGTCCGCCGCCTCCGGCAGCTGTACCCCGACGTGCGGATCCAGCTCTTCTACGGCCGGGACGTGCGCCGGCTTCTCGCCAAGTACGGCCTCCGCGCGCCCACACCCGCTACCTAGTGCTCTGCGATGGGTCTGCACGAGGACATCGCGGAGGTCCTGTTCGACGAAGCCACCATCCGGGAGCGGGTCCGCCAGCTGGCACACGAGATGGAGCGCGACTACGCGGGCCGGGACCCGGTGCTGGTGGGCATGCTCCGCGGCTCGGTGTACTTCCTGGTGGACCTGACCCGCGCCCTCGGCATCCCGCACGAGGTGGACTTCATGGCCGTGGCCGCCTACGGAACCCGGCACGCGGCCACGGGAGCCGTCCGGCTGCTCAAGGACCTGGACGAGGAGGTCACGGACCGCCACGTGGTGCTGGTGGAAGACGTGGTGGACACCGGCCTCACCGCCTCCTATTTGGTCCGGCTCCTGCGGGCCCGCCGCCCCGCGAGCCTGGCCATCTGCACCCTGCTGGACAAGCGGGCCCGCCGGATCGCGCCCAACCTTCCCCTCGCCTATGTCGGCTTCGAGGCGCCAGACCGGTTCGTGGTCGGCTACGGGCTGGACTACCGGCAGCGCTACCGCAACCTGCCCTACATCGGCGTGCTGCGGGAGGAGGTCTTCCGAGAGGGTCCGCCCTGACCCGCGGCCCGGACCCTCACTCAGTCGGCGCGCCCACCGGCTCCCGGCGGCCCTCGAACACCACCTTGCCGTCCCGGACGTCTGCCACCACGTGGTCTCCCTGGCGGAAGCGGCCGCGGAGCAGCTCGTCCGACAGCGGGTCCTCCACCAGCCTCTGGATGGCCCGCCGCAGGGGCCGCGCGCCGTACTGCGGGTCGAACCCTTCCTGGACCAGCAGGTCGCGCAACGCCTCGGTGAACTCGATGTCCATCCCCTGGCCCCTGAGCTCCCGCCGCACCCGCTCCAGGAGGATCCCCACGATGGCGTGCATCTGCTCCCGGGTGAGCGGCCGGAACACGATGATCTCGTCGATGCGGTTCAGGAACTCCGGCCGGAAGGTGCGCTTGAGTTCCTCCATCACGAGGTCCCGCATCCGCTCGTACGCCCGCTGCTGCTCCGCCCGCTCGTCCGTGCTGGCCCGGAAGCCCAGCACCGGTGCGTCCCGCTCGATCTGCGGGGCGCCCACGTTGCTGGTCATGATGAGCACGGTGTTCTTGAAGTCCACCGTCCGGCCCTGAGCGTCCGTGAGCCGCCCGTCGTCCAGGATCTGCAACAGGACGTTGAAGATCTCCGGGTGCGCCTTCTCGATCTCGTCCAGGAGCACCACCGAGTACGGCCGCCGCCGGACCTGCTCGGTCAGCTGCCCTCCCTCCTCGTAGCCCACGTAGCCGGGCGGCGCGCCCACCAGCCGGGAGACGGTGTGGCGCTCGCTGTACTCCGACATGTCGATGCGGATGATGGCGTTCTCGTCCCCGAACAGGAACTCCGCCAGGGCCCGGGCCAGCTCCGTCTTGCCCACGCCCGTGGGCCCGAGGAAGATGAACGACCCCACGGGCCGCTTGGGGTCCTTGAGGCCTGCCCGGGCGCGGCGCACCGCCCGGGACACGGCGGCCACGGCCTCCTCCTGGCCCACGATCCGCTCGTGCAGCTTCTCCTCCATCTTGAGGAGCTTCTCCGTCTCCTCCTGCACCAGCTTCGTGACCGGGATCCCCGTCCAACTGGAGACGATCTCCGCGATGTCGTCCTCCGTGACCACCGTGAGGTCCTTGCCCCGCGTGCCCCGCCGGCTCGCCTCCAGCTCATCCAGCTTCTGCCGCAGGGCCTTCTCCCGGTCCCGCAGCTGGGCGGCGCGCTCGAAGTCCTGGTTCTTGATCGCCTCCTCCTTCTCGCGCCGCGTCTTCTCCACCCGGTCCATGGCCTGCCGGACCTCGCTCGGCAGGAAGGAGGCCTGCAGCCGGATCCGACTGGCGGCCTCGTCCATCAGGTCGATGGCCTTGTCGGGGAGGAACCGGTCCGTGATGTACTTCTCCGCCAGGGTGGCCGCAGCCACCAGCGCGCCGTCGCTGATCCGCACCCCGTGGTGGGCCTCGTAGCGCTCCCGCAGCCCGCGGAGGATCTCCACGGTCTGCTCCACGGTGGGCTCGGACACCAGGATGGGCGCGAACCGCCGCTCCAGGGCCGCGTCCCGCTCGATGTACTTCCGGAACTCGTCCAGGGTGGTGGCCCCGATGCACTGCAGCTCCCCGCGGGCCAGGGCGGGCTTCAGGATGTTGCTGGCGTCAATGGCCCCTTCTGCGGCTCCCGCCCCCACCAGGGTGTGGAGCTCGTCCACGAACAGGATCACCTCGCCCTGGGCCTTGCGGATCTCGTCCATCACCTTCTTCATGCGTTCCTCGAACTCGCCCCGGTACTTGGTCCCGGCCACCAGGGCGGCGAGGTCCAGCTGGACCACCCGCTTGCCCCGCAGGCTCTCCGGCACGTCCCCGCGGACGATTCGCTGGGCGAGCCCTTCCACGATGGCAGTCTTCCCCACCCCGGGCTCGCCGATCAGCGCGGGGTTGTTCTTGGTTCGGCGGCTGAGGATCTGGATCACCCGCTCGATCTCCCGCTCGCGCCCGATGACGGGGTCCAGCTTGCCCTCGCGGGCCATCTTGGTCAGATCCCGGCCGAACTCGTCCAGGGTCGGCGTCTTGCTGGAAGGCCTAGTGTACGTGGA
This sequence comes from bacterium HR32, assembly GCA_002898935.1. GTDB lineage: Bacteria > Sysuimicrobiota > Sysuimicrobiia > Sysuimicrobiales > Sysuimicrobiaceae > Tepidifontimicrobium. The sequence goes on along the minus strand of BEII01000158.1, from coordinate 630 downwards.
CGTCCCCTCCTCCCCGAGCAGGTAGACCACCTGTGCCCGCACGCGCTCGAGGTCCGCCCCCATGGCCTCGAGCACGCGCGCGGCCACGCCCTCGCCCTCCCGGATGAGGCCCAACAGCAGGTGCTCGGTGCCGATGTAGTTGTGGCCGAGCCGCCGGGCCTCGTCCAGGGCCAGCTCCAGCACCTTCTTGGCCCGCGGGGTAAAGGCCACCTCCTCGTACGGGGTGCGGTCGCCCCGTCCGATGGCACTCTCGATCTCCGCCCGGATCCGCTCCGGCGAGATGTTGAGGCTTTCCAGGACCTTGCTGGCCACCCCCTCGCCCTCGCGGACGATGCCGAGGAGGATGTGCTCGGTGCCCACCGCGCTGTGGTTCAGGCGCTTCGCCTCGTCCTGCGCCAGGATGATCACGCGCCGCGCGCGCTCTGTGAAGCGTTCGAACATCGGCATCCGTAGCCCCCTACCTCGGACCCTCCTACCGGAGCCGGTTTGCCCACCGTCTCCCCTGGACCCTTTCGCACCTGCGGCGCCCCACTCCTCCAGCCTCCCACCGGCCCGCAACGGACGTGTGTTTCCAGGCCGGCCCCTGGTGCAACGTCTCCCGGCCCGTCGTCATTCCGTCCATAGAGTCCC
>BEII01000157.1 GCA_002898935.1 bacterium HR32 | reverse complement strand
CACCTGCAGCAGCAGGTCCCCCAGCTCCTCCCTGAGCCGGTCGGAGTCCTGCGCGTCCAGGGCCTCGAGCACCTCGTACGCCTCCTCGAGGAGGTAAGGCCGGAGGGAGTGGTGCGTCTGCGCGCGGTCCCACGGACAGCCTCCGGGTCCCCGCAGGGTGGCCATCACGCGGACGAGGTCGTCGAAGGTGGGGCGGGCCATGTCGCTACAGGTGTACCGCGATGCAGGCCCGCGACCGCGCCTGCTGCAGCCACCGCTCGAACGCCTCGCGGCGCTTCGCGTCGCGGACCAAACGCAGCACCGCCTCCCGTGCAGTCTCCCACGTGGCCCGCCTGGCCGGAAGCCGCTGGGTGACCTGGACCACGTGGTAGCCGAAGGAAGTCCGCACCGGGTCGCTGAGCTGGCCGGGCTGCAAGGAGAACGCCACCTGCTCGAACTCCGGGACGGTCTGGCCGGGCGCCACCACGCCCAGGTCTCCGCCTCGCTCCCGGCTGGCGGGGTCCTGGCTGAGCTCGCGGGCCAGGCGGTCGAAGGGCTCGCCCGCGCGCAGGCGCGCCAGGGCCACACGGGCTTCGGCCTCGGTGCGCAGGAGGATGTGGCGGACCCGCACGCGTTCGGGCTCGTCGAACAGCTCGCGGTGGGCCTGGAAGTACGCGCGCGCCTCTTGCTCGCGCACCTGCGGGGCGGGCAGGGCATCCAACATGCGCTGCACCGTCAGCTCGAACCGGAGGCGCTCGCGCAGCTCGGTCCGGCTGATCCCCTCTCGCGCCAGAGCCTGCTCGAACTCCTCCTGCGTCCGAAAGCGGGCGGCAAGTTCCCCGACGCGCCGGTCCACCTCCGCGTCGGTCGCCAGGCGGCCCGTGCGGCGTGCCTCCTGCAGGATGAGGGCGCGCTCGATGAGCTGGTCCAGCACGCTGCGGGCCACCTGCGGCCGCTGGCGCGCCGCCTCCCCTCGGGAGAAGTCCACGCCGAGCCGCCTTCCGATCTCCCGGACGTACCGGTCCACCTCGGCGGTGTAGATGGGCTCGCCGTTCACCGTGGCGGCCACCGCGGGAGCGCGGCGGGCCCACCACACCGCCGCCCCCGCCGCCACCAGCAGCGCGAGGCCGATTCCTGCCACGACCCACACCGACCGCTTCGCCATAGACCTGCCTCCTCAGGCGGGCACCGGCTGCGGCCGCTCCCGCCGCAGCCGAGCCCAGCTGTCCAAGACCTCCCGCAGCAGCTGCAGGACGCGTGTGTCCTCGAGCCCTCCTGCCCAGACCCGCAGCCCCTCGGGCGCGCTCGCCACCCGCCCTCGGTACTCGAGGGCGAGCCAACGCGCCTCGCGCTCGGGCACGCGGCCGCGCACCCGGACGACCACGTGGTCGCCCTCCCGGGCGATCCCGACCACGCCGAGCGCCCGCGCCATCTCCCGCAGGCGCGCCACGTCCAGCAAGGCCTGCACCGGGTCGGGCACCGGGCCGTACCGGTCCCGCAGTTCCTGGGCCAAGGAGGCGACCTCCTCCGCCGACCGTGCCAGCGCGAGCCTGCGGTACGTCCGCAGCCGCTCCCGCTCGTCCGCCACGTAGGACTCCGGCACGTACGCGGAAACCCGCAACTCCACCGCGGGGTCCGGCCCCTCCTCCACGAACTCCCCCCGCAGCCTGCGGACCGCTTCCTCCAACAGCCTCGTGTACAGGTCGAAGCCCACGGCGGCCATGTGGCCGTGCTGCTCGGGCCCCAGGAGGTTACCCGCCCCGCGGATCTCCAGGTCCCGCATGGCCAGACGGATTCCACTTCCCAAGGCCACGAACTCGCGCAACGCCTCCAGTCGCGCACGCGCCTCCTCGCCCAGCCGCGCGCCCTTCGGGTACAGGAGGTACGCGTACGCCTGCACGTCGGAACGGCCCACCCGGCCCCGCAGCTGGTACAGCTGGGCCAGGCCCAGGGTGTGGGCGTCCTCCACGAGGATGGTGTTGACCCGGGGGATGTCGAGCCCGATTTCTACGATGGTGGTGCACACCAGCACGTCGTAGCGTCCGGCTACGAAATCCAGCATCACCCGCTCTAGCTGCGCCTCCGGCATCTGCCCGTGGGCCACGGCCACGCGGGCCTCCGGCACGAGGGACGCCACGCGGCGCGCTGCCCGCTCGATGGTCTGGACGCGGTTGTGCACCACGTACACCTGGCCTCCCCGGGACAGCTCGCGCCGGATGGCGTCCCGCACGAGGTCTTCGGTCCACTCCGCCACCGTGGTCCGGATGGGCTGCCGCGCGTCCGGGGGAGTCTCCATCAACGACATGTCCCGGAGCCCCACCAGCGACATGTGCAGCGTCCTGGGGATGGGCGTGGCGGTGAGGGTGAGCACGTCCACGGAGGCCCGCAGCTGCTTCAGCCGCTCCTTATGCAGGACGCCGAACCGCTGCTCCTCGTCCACGATGACCAGGCCCAGGTCCTTGAAACGCACGTCCTTCTGGAGGAGGCGGTGGGTGCCGATCACCACGTCCACCGCCCCTGCAGCCAGGTCGTCCAGGATGCGCCGGACCTCCCGGGGCGACCGGAAGCGGCTCACCATCTCCACCCGGACCGGAAAGGCCGCGAACCGGCTGCGGAACACCTGCAGGTGTTGTTGGGCGAGCAGGGTGGTGGGCACGAGGACCGCCACCTGTTTGCCGTCCATCACCGCCTTGAAGGCGGCGCGCACCGCCACCTCCGTCTTGCCGTAGCCCACGTCCCCGGCCACCAACCGGTCCATGGGCCGGGGAGACTCCATGTCGCGTTTCACGTCCTCGATGGCCTTCCACTGGTCCGGGGTCTCCTCGAACTCGAAGGCGGCCTCCAGCTCCCGCTGCCACGGGGTGTCGGGCGAGAAGGCGTGCCCGCGGGCCGCCTCGCGCCGCGCGTACAACTCCAGCAGCTCCCGCGCCACCTGCTGGGTGGCCTCCCGGACTCGGCGCTTCTCCCGCTCCCAGTCCGCGGTCCCCAGACGGTGGATGCGGGGCGTGTGACCTTCCACCCCCACGTAGCGGGTCACCAGGTGGATCTGGTCCGTGGGGACGAACAGGGCGTCGCCCTCCGCATACTCCAGGTGCAGGTAGTCGCGCCGCGCTCCCCCCACGGACTTGCGCACGACGCCCCGGTACCGGCCGATCCCGTGGTGCACGTGCACCACCAGGTCCCCGGGGGCGAGCTCGGTCCACGACCGCAGTAGGGCCCCTTCTTTGGCCACGCGCACGCGGTGACGCCTGCGCTTCCAGCCCAACACCTCGGCGTCGGTGACCAGCACGAGCTGCAGTTCGGGCAAGCGGAACCCGCGGGTCAGACGAGCGAACACGGAGACCGCGGTGCCGGGAGCCGGCGGCCGCTCGAGGTCGCTGGCGGTGTCCACCACCACGCCGTGGTCCCGGAGGATCTCAGCCAGCCGGCCCGCCTGGCTGCTCGCCAGCACCACCCGCTCACCCCGGGCACACCACCTGCGGACCTCCTCGGCCAGTTGGGCCGTCTGCCCCGCAAAAGGCTCCACGGACAAGGCGGGCACTTCCCACGGCATCCAACCGGCCTGCGGGCCGTGCAGCGTGCTGGTGGCGAGGCGCCGTCGCGAGGCGGCGGCTTGCAGGTCCTCCCACGAGGCGTACGGAACGCCCGCCTGCGCCGCCGCCCGCGTCAGAGACCGGGCCTGGTGCTCGAGCTCCACCGGCTCGTCCAGCACCACCAGCGCGTCCGGCGGGAGCAGGTCCAGCAGGAACGCCCGTCCTTCGGGCTCGCGGGCGCCTGTGAGCTCCACCTCCGGCGCCGTGGCCTCCGACCGCTGGGTCTCGGGGTCGAACCGGCGGACGGAGTCCACGACGTCGCCGAACCACTCCACACGCCAGGGCCGCTCGGCGTCCGGGGGGTAGGCGTCCACGATCCCACCCCGCACCGCGTACGTCCCCCGCGTCTCGACGAGGTCCACCCGTTCGTACCCCGACCGCTCCAGGTACGAGACCACCTGCTCCATGGGCAGCACCTCGCCCACGCGCACACGCAGCCGGGTGTCCGCGAGGGCATGCGGTGCGGGGACGGGCCCGCACGCGGCCGTCACGGGTGCCAGCAGCACCACCGGCGAGCCACCGGCGAGGTGCACCAGCGCCCGCAACCGCTCGCCCACCACCTCGGGCGGCGGGGCCGCGGTGTCGTGGGGGAGCGGGTCTGCGGGAGGGAACAGGTACAGGCGGTCGCGCAGGGCCGGGGCGAAGGCCAAGAGGTCGTCCCGGAGGGCCTCGGCGGCTTCGCGGCCGGGGACCACCAGGACAGCGGGCTGGTCAGGCCGCCTGCACAGTAGGAACGCGAGCAGCCACGCGTTGGCGGAGCCCCCGAGGCCGAAGGCCCACACCGACGCCCCCGGCGCGGCAAGCAGCTCCGCAAGCCCCCGCGCGCGCTCGGAGTGGTCTGCGAGCGTGAGAAGACCTCGAAGAGACAAACCGAACCCTCCGGAGGCGGACCGGTTCCGCCCTCCTGGCGCAAGCCGCAGCCATGGTAGCATGGACCGCGCAGGACGGGCACGGGCGGTGGGTCGTGGCGTACTGGATCCTGAAGAGCGAGCCGGACGAGTGGTCGTGGGACGACCAGGTGCGGGCCGGGGTGGACGTGTGGGACGGGGTGACGAACCCCCAGGCGGTGCGCAACCTGAAGGCCATGCGGCGCGGGGACCTGGCCCTCTTCTACCACACGGGGGACGAACGCCGCGCGGTGGGCGTGGTGGAGGTGGTGCGGGAGGCGTACCCCGACCCGAAAGACCCCACGGGCCGCGGGGTCGTCGTGGAGGTCCGGGCGGTGCGGCCGCTGCCGCGGCCCGTGACGCTCGCGGAGATCAAGGCCGACCCTGCACTGTCGCACCTGGCCCTGGTCCGCCAGCCGAGGCTGTCGGTGGTGCCGGTGGACGCGGCTTCCTGGCGCCGTCTCCTGCGTATGGCGGGTGTTTGAGGCGGCGCATCGGCTCGAGAGACCTCAGAGGAGAACCTGCCGGTGCTCGCGCGGACCCTAGAGTCGTGAGCCCGAAGACACCTAGGGAGGACCGCCCCCGGTCCGTCCTGCTGGAGGAGGACGCCCAGGAGGCGTGGGTGTTCCTCGACTACCAGGACGACGGACGCGTGCTCGCGCTGACCCGCCAGCAGTACGAGTCCCGATACCGTCCGGCGCCCGACGAACAAGGCTAGCGCGGGCGCGCTGCCGGGCCGCTACAAATCGGAGCCCGCAGGAGGAGCGCCC
>BEII01000156.1 GCA_002898935.1 bacterium HR32 | reverse complement strand
TGGATGAGGTAGTGGTATGCGATGCCGCGCCAACCTTTGGCGATGTGGTAGCGGTGGATATCCGCTGCGGGCTGGTGTGCTGGGCCGGCGGTGTGGTGCCACACTAGGGTGGTGATGTCGGAGGGGGCGCGGGTGGTGTAAGGGGCGGCTGGTGTAAGCTGGGTGGTGAGGTCCACTAGGCGCATTGGGGGTGGCGGTGATGGCAGAGGTTCCGCACGGGAGCAGTGGTGGGGCGCGGTGGCACAAGGCGTTGGGGGTGCCGCCGGACCCGCGGCGGGTGCCTGGGCGAGAGGCTGGACCGGTGCGACCCGAGGAGGTATGGCCGCCGCGGAGCAAGCCGCGCGAGGCGGAGGTGGGGCGTGGTCCGGGGGGACGTCAAGGGGGCGTGGGCTGGTCGTCGGCGGAGTGGAGGCGGTAGCATCGCCTGAGGTGGGCGGCGAGGTCGCGTAGGACCTGGTCGAGGGCGGCAGCGTAAGGCCAGGCCAGGCAGGCGCGGCATAGCGTGCATGTGGCCTGGAGCTCTTCCGGACGGTGGCGCCAGGCCCAGCCGTGGAGCGCCTCTAGCAGGGCTAGGTCTACTCGGTCCATCGTGGGTGGGTATCCGTAGTAGTATGGGATGTGGCGAGGCAGCGCCGGCAGGTCGCGCGGCGGCCGCCGGTGGCGACTGACCATGCTGCGCAGATAGGACAGCGCTGGGGACCAGCCCCGGACCCCTCGCCGTCCTTCGACCAGCCGCCCCCCGCGGTAGCGGCACCGCGGGGGGCGGCGGCGTCAAGGGCGGCCCGGAGGGCCGTCCCGAAGGGACCGCAGGCCCTTGACGCCGCCGGGGGGCCCCCGGCGGTAGACTGGAGGCCCTGGGGCGGCGAGGGGATGGGCTTCGATCGGCCGCGACGGGAGGAGCGGCCGTACCTCTCTGGTGCCCCGGCCGCAGGCCGGGGATGGGTCGGCGACGCCGGAGCGGCGCGACGGCGGCGCCGACCCCTCACCCACCCGTAGGGTGGGTGCCTACTAGGGATACCTGGCGGCCGCTCGGGCAGGGGCCGGCCCTCCGAGCGGAAGCATAGGACTAGCCAGGAGTACAGGCGGTCGCGGACCGTTCGGGTGCAGCGGCGCGTGCGGAAGAGGATCCGCAGGTGTCGCTGGAGGTGGCTCCGCGGCGGTGGCGGTTGGGCGCCTCTCGCCATTGGTGGAAGCGGCAGAAGCCGAGGCGCTCGAGGCGGCGCTCTAGCAGGTAGGCTGTGCGCTTGGAGACGCCGGCGCGGGTGCGGAGGGTGGCCTGGTAGGTGGTGTGGCGGCCGTCTGCGGGCCGGGTGTGGCGGAGGAGCTGGTAGAGGTAGACCTGCTCTCGTGGCGTTAGGTGCTGCCATACGCCTACGGCCTGGAGCCAGGCGCGGGTTTGGTTGGCGCACCAGACCCAGAGGGGCGGAGGGGGCGGGAGGTCAGCCACGGGCGGCGAGCTCTGGGACTGCGTGGGCGAGGGCCTGGAGGCAGCGGTGGCAGACTCGGATGAGGCGGGCGCTGTCCACGTGGGTCTCCTGGCCGCAGGTGTCGCACCTGGTGACGTAGGCTGCGCGCTGCACGTCGTCCCAGGCGGGGGGGCGGGCGTCCTCGCCGCGCCCGACGGCTGCGGCGTACTGGCGGTACTGGCGGAGCCACTCCATGGCGTGCTGGCGGGTCATGCCGTGGGTGCGGGCCGCGTCGATGGCTCGGTGGCGGTGCTCTGGGTCGTCGATCTCGGCTAGGGGCTCGGCAGCGGCGACTGAGAGAACGCGGTCGTGGACGGCGCGCGCGAGGTCTGGGGGCCAGGAGGCGATGCGGAGGCGCTCTCTGACCCAGGACTCCGAGCGTCGCAAGGTCGCGGCGATACGCTCGAGGGGCCAGCCGAGGTCGTCGTGGAGGTAGTCGACGAGGCCGGCTTCCTCGATGGGCGAGAGGTCCTCGCGGAGGGAGTTCTCATGGAGGCTGAGGGCGATGGCGTCGTTTGGGTCAGCGTCTGTGACGATTGAGGGGATGGTGGCCCAGCCTAGCTGGCGCGCGGCTAGGTAGCGGCGGTGGCCGGCTATGATGCGGTAGCTATCGGCTTCCCGTCGTAGGAGTATCGGCTGGAGTAAGCCCAGGTGGGCCATGCTCTGGGCCAGCTCCGCTAGGGCCTCGGGGTCGATCTCCTGCCTCAAGGATAAAGAGGGCTCTGCGATGCGCTCTAAGGGCACGTTTGAGACCCTCGGCGACTTCATCTGGGGACCTCCCGAGTCTCAGGATCAGAAGGGCGTCGTCGTCTAGGAGGAGGAGGGCGACTTTCTGGCCGGGCTCCCAGCCGGCGGTCCTGCGGAGGCTCTTGGGGATGCTGAGGCGGAGCTCCCAGCGGTGGGGCTGGAGGGTGTGTATCCACACAGGGCACCTCCCCGGCAGGGGGTATTCGCTTGGGATGTGGTGGGCTCCTGCTGGGCGGTGTAGTGTGGAGCAAGAATCATGCCAGGCGGGAGGTGAGTGGGCGTGCCAGCTGTGAAGCCGCTAGACAGGGTGGCGCGGAAGTGGATCGAGCGAGCGAGCGTGGCGGGGCCGGAGTACGAGGCTGGGGTGCGGGCGCCGAGGGTGCCGTGGGACCAGGCGGCGGTGGCGGCGGCGGATATCTGGCGCGAGGCGGTGACCCGGGCAGCCGCGGAGGACCGCTACGAGCGCGGAGTGCAGAGCGCGGGGCTAGCGCGGTGGCAGCAGCGGGCGGTGGCGAAGGGGCCGGCGCGGTTCGGCGAGGGCGTGCGGCTGGCGGAGGCGGACTACCGGTCGCGTTGGGGAGCGGTACGCCAGGGCATCGAGGGGGTGACGCTGCCGCCGCCGGGGCCGAAGGGGTCGCCGCAGAACGTGCAGCGGTTCGTGGCGATGCGGGACGCGTTGATCCGCATCGGGCGCGAGCTGCGCGGGCAGCGGGGCTCGTAGCCGGGAGGCGCCGGGGGCGCTGAAGGGAGGGGAGCGGTATGCCGTTCGCGATTCGGTCGATCCTGGCGGACTACGGTGGGGTAGTGGCGGGCTCGGAGGAGCAGTGGGATCTGCCCGTGAACCCGCTGAGCCACGTGGACGTTACGCTGCGGGCGACGATGGGCCCAGGGCTGGCGGACGTGCGGTGGGCTGAGCTGTGGGACCTGGTGGCGGAGCTGGAAGTGGCGTGGCGGGGGGCGACAATCATCGGGGCGCGCGGGCAGGACGTGGCGGCGCTGGGGTACGCGATGTGGACGTGGCTGCCAGTGGTGTACCACGGGCGGTATGTGAACGGGCACGAGTGGGTGACGACGCTGCGGGTGGCGTTCGGGCGGTACCCGTACTGGCCTGAGGAGATGCTGCCGCCTGTGCGGCGCGGAGAGCTGACGCTGCGGATCCGGTGGGCGTCGGCTTTCGGGCCGTTCTCTGGGGTCAGCCGGCTGGTGGAGACGACGGAGGTGCCGGATGCGCAGCCCCGCAGGTTCCTCAAGGTCACGACGCTGGTGCACGTGCCGACGGCGACGGGACCGCAGGACGTGGACCTACCGTTGGGGAACCCGATTGTGGGGGTGATCCTGCGGGGGGCTAACGTGCGGCAGACGAGCGGGGGCGCGAACACGATCGAAGGGGTGGAGGTGCTGGTGGACAACGTGGAGTACTGGTACACGGGCGCGCGGTGGGACTCGCTGCACCAGGAGTTCGCGCGGCGTGGGCCCTCGGGGCTGTGGTTCTCCCGAGCGCACGAGCACCGGTACGACCCGACGGGCACGGCGGTGACGTTCACGGACCGGGCGCATCAGTACGGGTTGGACTGGCTGGACCGCTACGCGTACCTTGAGTTCGACCCGTTCACTGACCCGGACCTGGCGTGGGCGCTGCACACTGCGGGGCGGTCGCGAGTGCACCTGCGGCTGACGGCGGGGGACACTGGGGAGATGCGGGTGCTGCCGATCGAGGTAGTGCGCGTGCCGGAGCGGTAGAGGGGAGCGCGCGTGGCTGGGGAGTACGAGCGGGCCTGGTCTGAGGTGCAGTGGCAGCTGTGGCAGCGGGCGCGCCAGGGCGCGGAGTTCTCGTGGCTAGCGCCGGCGGTGGAGAGGGTCTCGCTGCGGGAGGTACTGGAGCGAGGGCGGCGGGAGGGCGCGAGGCCCGGGCCGCCGCCGCCGCCACCGCCGCCTGAGCCGGCGCCGCAGCCGCCGCCACCGCCTCGGGCGGAGCCAGTGCCGGAGCGGCCGGAGGTTGAGGAGAGGGTGGTTGGCGGGGAGAGTGTTGGCGTGGTGGTGGAGGTGCCGGCCGGCGCGGGAGTGATCGGGTGGACGCCTGGAGTGGCGGGGATGCTCGTGGTGCGGCGGGTGGCGGTGTGGGCGCAGGGAGGCCGCGGGGAGTTCGACGTGCGGGCGTACCCGTCGCGGGCGGCGGAGCTGGAGGGCGTGGTGGGCGAGTGGGCGCGGCTGGTCGGCGGGATCCCAGTGGCGCGGGTGCAGCTGGGGGACGGCGGCGTGCAGCGGGGGCCGCGGGTGGAGGCGTTCGCGCCGCCGGTGGTGTGGCAGCCGTGGCTGCGGCTGCCGGGGGGGACGTGGTACTTCGCGCTAGGGGCGAGCAGCGATCAGGGCGGGGTGGTCGCGTGCGGCGTGGACGTTGACCGCGTGGTGGCGGCGCCGCGCGCGGTGGCGCCGCCGGCACCCCCTGGCGCGCCGGCGCCTTGGCCGCGGCTGCCTGAGGCGCGGGTGAGGATACCGCGGCGGCCGGGGGTGCCGATCAGGTTCCCGGTGCAGCCGCTGGAGCGCGCAGAGAAGGAGGGGGACGCGTGGGAGCCGACGTGGATGGCGCTGGTGGGCGAGCTGGGGCTGTGGGAGGGCGGCGGGAGCGGAGGCGGAGAGGATGAAGCGCGCAGGCGGCGCGTGGCGGAGGAGCTGACGGCGGGCTTCGCGCCGCTGATCGTGTGAGCGGCGGAGGAGAAGGAGGGCGAGGGATGGGGCTGGCGGATGTGCTCGAGCTGCACGGGGTAGACCCTAGCGACGAGCGCGGCGTGCTGGAGCTGGTGGCGCGGCTGCCGCTGGCGCCCGAGTCGCGGGTGAGGTGGTGGCGTGCGTACGTACGCGAGCGCGGACGCGAGCCCACTGCGGCGGAGGAGGATCTCCTACGCGCCGGTGCCGCTGCGGCGGTACCCCCACCTACGACCCCCTGAGGCGGCGCTCTGGGAGCGGTGGCTGGCGGCGCACGGCCGCGAGTGGGAGGGTGTGGTGTACGACGTGACGCTTGGCCCGCCGGTA
>BEII01000155.1 GCA_002898935.1 bacterium HR32 | reverse complement strand
GGCGAAGTTCACCTGCTGCACGCGCCCGCGGTGGTCGCGAGCCCCGAGGTGCAGGGGGCCCTGTGCTCCGACCCCGGCATCCGCCGGGCCCTGGACCTCGCCCGCCGCGCGCAGGTGGCCCTGGTGGGCGTCGGTGCCCTGGTGCCGTCCTCCACCCTGGTGCAGAGCGGGTACTTCTCGGTGCGCGAACTCGCGGCCCTTCGCGAGCGCGGCGCGGTGGGCGACGTGTGCACCCGGCCCTACACCCGGGACGGACTCCCCGTGGACGAAGCCCTGCAGCGCCGCATCGTGGCCGTGGAGTTCGAGGACCTGAGGCGGATCCCCACGGTGGTCGCCGTGGCCGGAGGGCTCGAGAAGGCCGAAGCGATCCTGGGCCTGCTGCGGGGCGATCTGGTGGACGTGTTGGTGACCGACCACGTGGCGGCGCGGGCGGTGCTGCGGTCGCTGCGCGCGGAACGGGAGGTGGGACGGTGAAGACGGCGAGCCTGCCCACGGAGCGCCTGCGGGCCATGCTGGCCACCATGCTCCTCATCCGCGCCTTCGAAGAGAAGGCGGAGGAACTGTACGGGCTCGGGCGCGTGCACGGCACCATGCACCTGAGCATCGGGCAGGAGGCGGTGGCCGTGGGCGTGTGCGAGGCCCTGCGGCCGGACGACTACATCCTCAGCACCCACCGGGGCCACGGGCACTGCCTCGCAAAGGGCGCGGACGTGCGCCGGATGATGGCGGAGTTCCTGGGCAAGGAAACCGGTTACTGCCGCGGCCGGGGCGGCAGCATGCACATCGCGGACGTGGAAGGAGGAAATTTGGGCGCCAACGGCATCGTGGGCGGCGGACTACCGATCGCCACGGGTGTCGGGCTGTCCATCCAGGTACGCGGGAGCGGGCAGGTGTGCGTGGCCTTCTTCGGGGACGGGGCGGCCAACGAGGGCGCGTTCCACGAGTCCGTGAACCTGGCCAGCATCTGGGACCTGCCCGTGGTGTTCGTGTGCGAGAACAACCAGTACGCCATGTCCATGCCGGTGCGCCAGTCCATGCGGGTGGAGCGGGTCAGTGACCGGGCGTGCGCGTACGGGATCCCCGGGCGCACCGTGGACGGGATGGACGTGCTGGCGGTGTTCGAGGCGGCGTCGGAGGCGGTGGAGCGCGCGCGGGCCGGCGGTGGCCCGACCCTGCTGGAGTGCGTGACGTACCGCTACCGGGGCCACAGCAAGAGCGACCGCCAGCGCTACCGCACCCGCGAGGAGGTCGCGCGCTGGCGCGCCCAGGACCCCATCGAGCGCCTCCGCAGGCTGCTGGAGGAGCAGGGGTTGGTGCAGCCGGGCGAGTTCGACGCGCTGGCGGCGGCGGCGCGGGAGCAGGTGGAGGAGGCCGTGCGGTTCGCGGAGGCGAGCCCCGAGCCCGACCCGAGCACCCTGCTGGAGGACGTGTACGCATGACCCGGGAGCTCAGCTACGCGGAGGCCGTTCGGGAGGCGCTGCGGCAGGCGATGGAGCAGGACCCCGGGGTGGTGCTGCTGGGGGAGGACATCGGCACGTACGGCGGGGCCTTCGGCGTCACCGACGGACTGCTGGAGCAGTTCGGGCCCGAGCGCGTGCGGGACACGCCCATCTCGGAGGCGGCCATCACCGGCTGTGCCATCGGCGCGGCGCTCACCGGCCTGCGGCCGGTCCTGGAAGTGCAGTTCATGGACTTCATCACCCTGTGTATGGAGCAGCTCGTGCTGCAGGCGGCGAAGATCCGGTACATGTTCGGCGGGAAGGCGCAGGTGCCCCTGGTGCTGCGCACGCCTGCGGGCGCAGGGACCGGCGCCGCGGCGCAGCACTCCGAGAGCCTGGAGGCCTGGTTCGTGCACGTCCCGGGCCTCAAGGTGGTGGCCCCGAGCACCCCCCGGGACGCCAAGGGCCTGCTGCTCGCCAGCATCCGCGACCCCAACCCGGTGGTGTTCGTGGAGCACAAGCTCCTGTACCGGACCCGCGGCCCGGTGCCCGAGGAGCCTTACGAGCTGCCCCTGGGCCGGGCAGAGGTGAAGCGGGAAGGGACGGACGTGACCGTGGTGGCCACCTCGGGCATGGTGCCCCGGGCCCTGGCCGCCGCCGACCGGCTCGCCGAGGAAGGGGTCTCCGTGGAGGTGGTGGATCCCCGCACCCTGCGGCCCCTGGACACCGACACGATCCTCGCGTCCGTGCGCAAGACCGGCCGGGTGGTGGTGGTGTACGAGGGGGTGAAGACCCTGGGGGTCGGTGCGGAGATCGCGGCACGCATCGCGGAGAGCGACGCCCTCTACCACCTGCAGGCTCCCGTGGTACGGCTGGGTGGTGCCGAGTGCCCCATCCCGTACAACCGGAACCTGGAGCGGGCCGCGGTCCCGCAGGAGGAGGACGTGGTGCAGGCCGTGCGACAGGTGCTGGCCGCGTGAGGAGGCCGCCGTGCCGCATCCCGTGATCCTACCGAAGTTCGACATGACCATGGAGCAAGGCACCGTGGTCCGTTGGCTGCGGGAAGAAGGGGAAGCCGTGCAGGCCGGCGAGCCGCTCGTGGAGGTCATGACGGACAAGGTGAACATGGAGGTGGAGGCGCCGGCCAGCGGGATCCTCGCCGGCATCCGTGCCCGTCCCGGCGACGTGGTGCCCGTGACCGCGGTGATGGCGTACATCGTGCAGCCCGGCGAGGTGCCCCCGGCCGAGGGGCCGCAAGCCCCACCGCAGGAAGCGTCCGCCCCTCCCGTGACCGAGAAGCCTCCGGTCGCTGCCACGCCCGCGGCGCGTCGGTTGGCGCGCGAGGCGGGGTTGGACCTCAACACGGTGAGTGGCACCGGGCCCGGGGGCCGGATCACCGAAGCGGACGTCCGGCAAGCGTTGGAGAAGCGGGGGCAACCGACCCCGGCGGCGGAGTGGCGGCGGGTGGTGGCAGACCGGATGGTCCAGAGCGCCCGCGAAGTGCCGCAGGTACACCTCACCCGTGCCGTGGACCTGTCCGTGGCCGCCCGGTCGCGGGGCGAGGCTTCGTACACCGCGGTGGTGGTGTGGGCCGCGGCGCGCGCGCTGCGGGACCACCCGCGGCTCCGGACCTCGCCGGACGGGACCGTGGCCGAGGCGGTGCACGTGGGGGTTGCCGTGGACACCCCGCAGGGTCTGGTGGTGCCGGTGGTGCGCCACGCGGACCGCAAGCCACTCGGCGTCGTGGACGCGGAGGTGCGCGACCTCGCGCTCCGCGCCCGCGAGAACCGGCTGGGCCTGCAGGACGTGCGGGGGGCGGTGTTCACCGTGTCGAACCTCGGCATGATGGGCGTGGACCGCTTCACGTCCCTCGTGGTCCCAGGGCAGGCGGCCATCCTTTCGGTGGGCGCGGTGCGGCTTCGGCCATGGGTGGTGGGCGACGCGTTGGCCCTGCGGCCCGTGTGCGAGCTGACGTTGGGCCTGGACCACCGGGTGGCGGACGGTGCCGACGGCGCCCGGTTCCTGGACGACCTGGCCCGGTGGCTGGACCGGGTGGAGGAGGGCACGTGAAGGCCGTCGCGGAGCGCTACGAGGTGGAGCTGCACTGCCCACGGTGCGGCCGTCTGACTCACCACCTGGTGGCGCCCCGCGCCGCCGGCCGCTCGCAGATCACGTGCGTGGTGTGCGGCCGCGGCAGCGTGGCGGACACCCTGCACTTCATGGAACAGTACATGGGCAGCTTCGTGCGGCGCCTAGTGGCCAAGCCATTCGAGCTGGGCGAGGAGGCCCTGCACGACCCGCGCCGCTTCTTGACCACGCTCCCCGGCCGCGTGGTGACCAAGCCCTTCCGGGTGGCGGCGGAGTTGCGGACCACCCTGGACATCGTGCGCGGAACGGGCGCCCGCCGCCGGTCCGAGCGCCCGGTGCCAGCGCGGGAGTTCCCACCCCCGCAGCGGACCTTCCGGCTGCTGCTGAGCGCGCCCCTGCTGTGGGCCCACGGAGCCCTGGACGTCCTGGAGCGCGCCGCACGCCTGGGGTACGACGGTGTGGAGCTGTGGGCGTTCTCGTTGCTCCAGGAGGGCCAGGACCCGGAGGCGGTGCGGGGCAGGGCCGCGGAGCTCGGGATGGTGGTGACGCTGCACGCGCTCAGCTGGGACCTCAACCCCACCTCCCGCCTGGACACCATCCGCCAGGCCTCGGTGGCCGAACTGCACCGGTCCCTGGAGCTGGCCGCGCGGGTCGGGGCGGAAGTGGTCGCCCTGCACCCCGGGCGCGTCACCGTGCCCTACGACGACGGGACCGCGTACTGGGATACCCTGGTGGGGGTGCTGCGGGAGCTCGCGGACCACGCCGCCGAGCTCGGCCTGCGGCTGGGCGTGGAACACATGGAGTCTCGGCAGGGCGAGTACGTGGTGCAGGCGGAACAGGCCAACGCCCTGGTGCGGGCCGTGGGGCGTCCCAACCTGGGGATCACCCTGGACGTGGCCCACATCCCGTGGGGGCAGGACGAAGCGGAGTTCATCCGGACGTTGGAGCCGGTGGTACACGTGCACTTCAGCGACGCCGACGCGTCGCGCCTGCACCTGCCCTTGGGCCAGGGCAGGAGAGACCTCCACCGGTGCCTGCGGGCGCTCGGCGGCTTCTCGGGCTGCGTGGTGCTGGAGGGGTTTTCCATGAGCCCGGGGGACGAGCTGGCGCGGTGGAACAAGGGACGGTTCGAGGAGCTCTGGCAGGAGGTGGCCGAGGTCGGCCGCGGCAGCCAGTCACCCTTGACACCCCACGGGAGGTGAACGTGCGATGGGACGCGTGAGGCGGTGGGCGTTGGTCGCGGCACTGGGAGCGGCGCTCCTGGCTGCAGGGTTGCAGCCGGGCGTGGGGGCTCCCGCGCCGGGCGGGACCCTGACCTTGTACACCTCGGAGTCCGAGGACGACGTGAACCTGGTGGTGCAGGCGTTCAACCGTCGCTACCCGAACGTCGGGGTGCGGGTCTTCCGCGCGGGGTCCGGACCGGTGGTGGCGAAGGTCCAGGCGGAGATGCAGGCGGGCCGCATCCAGGCGGACGTGCTGTGGTTTGCCGACGTGGCCTTCTTCCGCGAGCTGGCACGCCGGGACCTGCTGGCCGCGTACGCCCCGCCCTCCGGGCGCCGGGTGCCGGGCCGCTACCACTACGACGGGAACCGCTACCACGAGGTGCGACTCATCTTCAACGTGGTGGCGCTGAACACCCACCACGTCCGGTTCCGGCCCACCAGCTGGTGGGACCTGACCCTACCGCGCTACAGGGGCCGGGTCGGCATCCCGAACCCCTTCGT
>BEII01000154.1 GCA_002898935.1 bacterium HR32 | reverse complement strand
CTTCCGATCTACAAGCTGTACTTTCCCGAGCTCGGGCTGACGAAGGCCGACGTGGCCGCGTACTACCGGGCCGTGGCTGCGTGGATCCTGCCGCACCTGCGAGACCGGCCGCTGACCCTGCGCCGGTTCCCGGACGGGATCCACGGGCAGGACTTCTTCAAGAAGGACGTGCCCGAGGCACCCCCGTTCGTGCGGAGGGTCCGAGTGTGGTCCGACCAGGGGGAGCGGGACGTGCGGTGTGTGGTGTGCGACGACGAGACCACACTCCTGTGGCTGGTGCAGATGGGCTGCATCGAGCTGCACGCGTGGTTCTCCAGGGTGAGCCGCATCCCCGGCTCCCGGGCCACCACGCGGTTTGCGGGCTCCGAGGAGGCCCTTGAGGGCAGTGTGTTGAACTACCCTGATTTTGTCGTGTTCGACATCGACCCGTTCCTGTTCCCGGAAGGCGAACGACCCCGCAGGCGGCGCGGTGAGTACGACCCCGACTACTCCCGCCGCGGCTTCGACGCCGCGCGGCAGGCGGCCCTGTGGTTGGAGGAGGCGCTGTCCGGGCTCGGGCTGCGGAGCTTCGTGAAGACGTCCGGGAAGACCGGGCTGCACGTGTTCGTGCCGGTGGAGCGGCGCTACACGTACCACGAGACCCACGCCTTCGCCAAGACGGTCTGCGCGTGGCTCGCCCGGGAGCATCCGGAAGCCCTCACGGTCGCGTGGCCGGTGCGGGACCGGGTCGGCAAGGTGTTCTTGGACTACAACCAGAACGTGCGCGGGAAGACCCTCGCCACCGCGTACAGCCTCCGCCCGACGCCGCAGGCCACCGTGAGCGTGCCTGTGAGCTGGGACGAGCTGCGGGCGGGCTTCGACCCCCTCCAGTGGACGGCGCAGACGGTCCCGGACCGGCTGCGGCAGCGGGGCGACCCTTGGGCAGACATCCTCGCGCACGCGCAGCGCTTGCCGGCCTCGTAGCGCTGGTCCTCGGCGCCGGGGCTCCGGCTCCGGCTGTCGTCCGCGCCCGGGAGCCTCTGTCCGGAGGCTGCGCGGCACGAGGTGCGCTGGCCTCGCTCGCCGCTCTGAATTCACCCGACGGCGTGCGCGCGTCGCTGTTGCTCGGGCGGTGCCTGGCTGAGGAAGGGAGGTTGCGGGAGGCGATCGTCCTGCTCGACCGCGCCCAGGCCCACCCCACCCTGGCACCATACGCGCGGCTGTGGGCGGCAGAAGCGGCCCTGCGCCTGGGCGATCCGGAAGGCGCCCGCCGCAGGCTCGTGCAGGCGTTGCGGGGCGGGCTTGCGGGAGACGGCGTGGTCCGCGCGCAGCTCACCCTCGCCCGCGCCTGGCTGCAACTGGGCCGTGCGCGCCAAGCCGAAGCGCACGCCCGCGAGGCTCTGGCCCAGGCGCGCGGGGACGAGGAGAGGGCGTGGGCGTGGTGGTGGCTCGCGCGCGCCGCGGAGGTCCGGGGCGCAGGGCGGGAGGCAAGGGTGCGGTACGCGACGACGTGGTGGGGCTTTCCCGGGACCGAAGCCTCACACGCGGCCTGGACAGAGCTGCGCAGGCTGGGACGCGTGCCCGCCCCGCCGGTCGGGGCCCGGGTGGAGCGCGCGCGCCGCCTGCGCGACCCGGCCGCCGCCCTGCGGGAGTGGCGCGCGGCCCTCCACCAGGGCCTTCCCCACCACCTGGCGGCTGAGGCTTACCTCCAGGTGGGCCTGTTGCAGCTCGGAAGCAGCAGCGCGGTGGCGAGCCTCACGCGCGCGGTTCCCGACCCTCGCTACGGGCCACAGGCGCGGTACTGGCTGGGTGCGGCGTACGCCCGCCTTGGGCACGAGGCAGCTGCGGCGCGCACGTGGTCCGGGCTGGCGCGCCGCTTCCCCACCAGCCCGTGGACCGCTCGCGCCCTCGTGGCCCTGGCAAGCCGGGCCGAGCGCCGGGGCGACCTGCAGGCCGCCGACCGCTGGCTCGCGCCGGCCACGGCCTTCCGCACCGCAGCCGGTGACCAGGCGCGCTGGCGAAGGGGCTGGCTGCGGTACCGACAAGGCCGCTACGCAGAGGCGGAGGCGCTGTGGCGAGAAGCGGCCCGCCTGCACCCGGACAGCCCCTCTGCGTCAGCGGCGCTGTACTGGGCAGCGCTCGCCCGGGCGCGCAGGGGCGTTGAGGCCCGCTCGCTGCTCGAAGCCGTCGCCCGGGACTACCCGCACGCCTACCACGGCCAGCGGGCCCGCGAGCGGCTTGGACTTTCGATTCCCCCGCCGGCCCCTGCGCCCGCCCCAGTCGACCTTCCACACGACCGGTACGCGTCCAGGGCCGTGGAGCTGGCCGCCCTCGGGCTGTACCGCGAGGCGGAGGATGAGGTCGAGGTGGTCGCGCAGCGCACCCCCTCCCAGCACCTGGCGCGGTTGCTGGCGTGGGTGCGGGCGGGCGCAGGAGATCTGCGCGGGTCCGTGGGAGCTGCTGAGGCCTTGGTGCGTCCGTGGTCTTGGCGCGCCCCAGAACTCGACGCGGGGCTGTGGTCCCTCGCGTACCCCCTTGCCCACTGGGAGGTGGTGGAGCGGTTTGCGCGCGAGCGAGGGCTGGATCCCCTGCTGGTCTTGGCTGTGGTCCGGGAGGAGAGCCGGTTCGACCCTGAGGCGGTCTCTCCGGCCGGCGCTGTGGGCCTGATGCAGCTGTTGCCCTCCACGGCCCGCGGGCTGGACCCTTCCGTGGCGCCGCAGGATCTCGTGGACCCTCAGACCAGCGTGCGGCTCGGCACCGCCTACCTGGCGGGCCGGCTGCGCGACTTCGGCGGAGACGTGGTGATGGCCCTGGTGGCGTACAACGCCGGTCCGGGCGCGGCGCGGCGGTTTCTCGGCCTGCGCGGCGACAGCGTGGACGAGTTCATAGAGCGCATCCCTTACGCGGAGACCCGGGCGTACGTGAAGCGGGTGCTGGAGTCGTACGGGGTCTATCGCTGGCTGTACCGCGGGGACCGGTAGAACCCTCCGCCAGGACTCCTCGGACGGCCCGAGCGCGTCCGCGCCGTGCCTGCTCCCAAGACTACTCCCGCACGAGCAGCACCAGGGTCTCCACGTGGTAGGTCTGGGGGAACAGGTCCACGGGCTGCACCGCCCGCACCCGGTACCCGAACGGCAACAACTCCTTGAGGTCCGGGGCCAGGGTGGTGGGGTTGCACGAGACGTACAGCACCTTCCTGGGCTGCGCGCGGCCGATCCGGCGCATCACCTTCCCGCCGGCGCCCGAACGGGGCGGGTCCAGGACCAGCAGGTCCGGCGCTCCCACGCGGGACGCGAGTTCCGGCAGGGCGTGCTTGACCTCCGCCTGCACGAACTCCACGTTGCTCACGCCCGCGCGCTGGGCGTTCTCCCGCGCGGCCTCCACAGCGGCCGGCACCACCTCCACGCCCCACACGTAGCCCGCCCGCTGGGCGAAGGCCAGGGCGAACGTCCCGACCCCACAGTAGAGGTCGATCACCCGGTCTGCGGACCCCACCTCTGCCATCTCCACGGCCAGCTGCACCATGCGGTCCGCCTGCACGGTGTTGGTCTGGAAGAAGGTCTCGAGCCCGATGCGGAAGCGCAGCCCGCCCAACTCCTCCTCGATGGCCGCCTCTCCCCAGAGCACTTCGAGGCGGTCCACCACCACTGCGTCCGAGAGGGCGCTGGACTGCGCCCACAGGACCCCGCGCACCTGCGGGTACCGCCCCGCCAGCCGCTGAGCCAGCGCAGGGCCGTCCGGGAACGGCGCGGGGCTTGTGACTACCGCCACCAGCACCTGCCCGGTCCGCACCCCTTCCCGGTACACCAGGTGGCGCAACAGCCCGTGCCGTGTCCGGGGATCGTAGCAAGGGAGCCCGCGCTCCCGCACGAAGGCCTTCACGTCCCGCAGGATGGCGCTCGCCACCGGGGAGGGCAGCAGGCACTCGTCGATCTCCAGAACTCGGTCGAAGTGCCCGCGCAGGTGGAGGCCCAACGTGGCCTCCGGGTGGAAGGCGAACTCCATCTTGTTGCGGTAGCCGAAGGACTGTGGCGCGGGCACGATGGGCCGCAGGGGCAGGTCCCGCAGGCCTCCCAGCCGCTCCAGGCTCTCTCGGACGATGTGCTCCTTGGCCTGCGCTTGCGCTTCGTAGCGCAGGTGCTGCCAGGTGCAGCCCCCGCACCGCCCGAAGTACGGGCAGGGCGGGTCCCCGCGGTCCGGCGAAGGCTCCCGCACCTCGACCGGCTCCGCCTCGGCGAAGGAGCGCTTCACGCGCACCAGGCGTGCCCGCACGCGGTCTCCGGGGGCGGTGTACGGAACGAACACCACGTACCCGTCCACGCGCGCGACGCCTCGGCCGCCGTACGACAGGCGGTCCACGCGTACCACCACGTCTTGCCCCTTCCGGAACTCCATCGCCAAGGGCAGGGTAGGCCCACAGCGCACCGGCCGCAACGGGCGACCCCTTGCGCTCCGCCGCGATCCGTGGTAGGAAAGCTGCAAGCGCGCATCCGTTCAAAATTGAACAAATGTGCAACCGGGACGCCGGCAGGGCGGAGGCGGTCGTAACCGTGGCGAACCCCGATGGGCTGCACGCGCGGCCCGCGGCAACGTTCGTGCAAGCGGCGGCCGGCTTCCGCAGTCGCGTCCGCGTGGGGCGAGATGGCCGGTGGGCGGATGCGAAGAGCCTTCTGGCAGTGCTCAGCCTGGCGATCTCGCAGGGGACCACGGTCGAGATCGTCGCAGAGGGAGAAGACGCGGAGGAAGCCGTGCGCGCACTGACCGCGCTGGTCGCGGCCGCACCGGACCAGGCGATGGGGGAGACCTAGGGCGGGGTGGCGTGTTGCGTTGGGTCGGTGTGGGGCTTTCGCCGGGGGTGAGCGTCGGGCCCGCGTACGTGTACAGGCCCGCAGGGGTGGTTGCGGAACACGCGGCGGGGGATCGGGACCCGGAGGCGGAGCTGCGGCGGTTGCACGCTGCCCGGCGGTCGGCCGACGCTGAGCTGGCACAGCTGCTCTCTCGCCTTCCCTCGGGGGACGTGGCGGACATTTTCGAGGCGCACCGCGTGCTCCTGGCGGACCCCCTCCTGTGGGAGCGGTTGGAGGCTGTGGTGCGCGAGCGAGGAGCAGACGCCGCCCAGGCTGTGGCCACAGTCCAACGGGAGCTCGTCGCGCACTTCGAGTCGATGAGCGAAGAGCGCTTTCGCGCGAGGGCCGCGGACGTCCGGGACGTCTGCCAACGGTTGCTGCGGGCGGTCACGGGCGCGCCTCGCCCGGCGGGCCCCCAGGAACCCGCCGTGGTGGTCGCCCGCGAGCTCTTGCCGTCGGACACCGTGCAGTTCG
>BEII01000153.1 GCA_002898935.1 bacterium HR32 | reverse complement strand
GCAGGCACCAGCGGTCCAGCTCGTCCACAATCCGCTGGACTACCGAACTGAGGAGCAGCTGCCCGCGGTGGCGTCGCGCGTACTCCACCTGCACGTCCAAAGCGTCCCGTCGGCCGTCCAGCAGCAGCGCCACCTCCGCCACCGCGGGCGGCAGCAGCAGGGTGTCGTCCACGATCCCCTCGGGGTCGCGGACCGCCACCGCGGGGCGGCCGTCCGCCCGCACGGGGAACAGGTCCAACGCGCGCAGCCTCGGTAGCGGCGCCATGCTCCCTGACGGATTGTAGCGAGGCCAGTGGCATAATGGTGGGGTGGGCCGCCCGCTCGTCGCCATCTTCCTCACGGTACTCGCCAACTTGATCGGGTTTGGGATCGTGATCCCGCTGTTGCCCTTCTACGCGCAGGGGATGGGCGCCTCGCCGCTGCAGGTGGGCCTGCTGTTCGCCTCCTACTCCGCCTGCCAGATGGTGGCGGCACCCGTGCTGGGCGCCTGGTCCGACCGGTGGGGCCGGCGGCCGGTGCTGCTGCTGAGTCTGCTCGGGACCGCGGTGAGCTTCGCGATGTTGGCCCTGGCCCGGGACCTCGCGACCCTGTTCGCGGCCCGGGTGGTGGACGGGCTGTCCGGAGGCAACATCTCCACCGCCCGGGCGTACATCGCGGACGTGACCGACGAGGGTGAGCGGGCACGCGCCTTCGGTCTGGTGGGAGCCGCGTTCGGAGCGGGCTTCGTGATGGGGCCCGCTCTCGGCGGGGCGCTCTCGCGCTTCGGGTACGCGGCGCCCGCGTGGGCGGCCGCCGGGCTGACCTGCGTGGCGATTGCGGTGGCCTGGCGGTACCTGCCGGAGACCTCCCGCCGGACGCGGGCCGGGGCGTCGGCCTGGCGCGACCTGCCCCGGGTGCTGCACCGACCCGACCTGCGTGGCCTGCTGGGCGTGGACTTCGCGTACTGGGCCACGGCGGCGGTGTACCAGACCACCTTCGCGCTGTTCGTGAGCCGCCGGTTCGGCCTGGACGCCTCCCACGCAGGCTACCTCCTGAGCCTGTGGGGAGCGCTCGGCGTGGTGGTGCAGCTGGGCTTGGTGGGCCCGGTGGTGCGGCGGTGGGGCGAGCGGCGCACGCTGGGCGGAGGCCTGGTGCTCGCGGGCCTGGGGTTCGCGGGCGCGGCTGCGAGCCACAGCCTGCTCGGGTTCCTGCTGAGCACGGTTCCCGCCGCGGTGGGTGCCGGGGTATCAAACCCCGCTCTGGTCGCGCTGATCAGCCGCACCGCAGACGCCTCCGACCAGGGTCGGGTGCAGGGCGTGGCCAGCACGCTGGAGAGCCTGGGCCGCGTGGTGGGCCCGGTGTGGGGGAACGGCAGCCTGGGTCTGTTTGGAGAAGGCGCGGCCTTCGGCTCCGCGGCGGCCGCCATGGTGCTGGTGGGGCTTGTGGTGCTGCGGCCGCGGGGTACGGCGAGGAGGTGACGGAGGCGTTGGACTGGAAGGCCAAGTTCGACCAAGCCCTGCCGTACGCGGAGTTCCTGGACCGCTACGGCACGGACGTCCACCGGGACCGGTGGCGGCGGGTGTACGAGGCGGTGGCCCTCACCCCGGAGCAACAGCAGCTCCTGGGCGGGTTCCAGCGGGACATGAATCTGCTGGTGCTGGCGGGCACCTGGTGCGGGGATTGCGTCAACCAGTGCCCGGTCCTGCAGCGGATCGCGGAGGCCAGCCCGCGCATCGGACTGCGCTTCCTGGACCGCGACGAACACCCGGAGGTACGGGAGGCGTTGTCCATCAACCGTGGCTACCGCATCCCCATGGTGGTGTTCCTGAGCGAGGACTTCGTGGAGGTAGCACGGTACGGAGAGCGGACCCTGTCCATCTACCGGCAGATGGCCGCAGAGCGCCTGGGACCCGCGTGCCCGGTGGGCGTGCGGCCGCCCGGGGAGGACCTTCTCCGGAATGTGACGCAGGAGTGGCTCAACGAGGTGGAGCGGGTGCAACTCCTCCTGCGCCTGTCGCCCCGTCTGCGCCAGCGGCACGGCGACTGACCCTCGCGCCCGCGGGTCACGTACGGTACGCTACGGAGGGAACGGGAGGTCCCATGCTGGAACTCGTGGTGTTCACGAGCGGCGGCGTGCTGCTGGCCCTGGAGATCGTGGCGAGCCGCGTGCTCGCGCCCACCTTTGGCAACTCCATCTACGTGTGGGGCAGCCTCATCGGCGTGTTCCTCACGGCCCTGAGCGTGGGCTACTGGGTGGGTGGACGCCTGGCGGACCGCTACCCCAACCGGGAGGTCTTCTGCGGCCTGGTGTTCCTGGCAGGGTTGCTCACGGTGCCCATCCCCGCGGTGGCGCCGGGGCTGCTGTCTGCCCTGGTGACCGCAGACCTCGGCGCCCGGGCCGGCCCGCTGGTGGCGGCCTTCGTCCTGTTCTTCCCCGCCAGTGTGGTCATGGGCACCATCTCGCCCTACGCGGTGCGGCTCAGTGCCCGCAGCGTGGCGACCGTGGGGGGGACCGCAGGGCGGCTGTACGCCCTGTCGACCCTGGGGAGCATCGCGGGGTGCTTCGCCGCGGCCTTCTGGCTGGTCTCCGTCCTCGGGGTCCGCGAGACCATCCTCGCCCTGGGTCTGGTGGAGATGGGGCTCGCGGTGGTGGCGCTGGCGGGGCTTCGCAGGGTCGGGGCCGCCGCGGTGGCCTCGGTGGTGGTGCTGGCGGCGGGCGCGTGGACGCCCCGGTTGGTGCCACCGGACGGACCCGAGGTGACGTACGCCAAGGACACCGTGTACCACCGCATCACGGTGAGCGACGAAGGGGGAGTCCGCTACCTCAAGCTCGACAACTACTGGCAGAGCGCCATGGACCTACAGCAGCCCCGGCGCACGGTGTTCCGCTACGCGGACTACATGCACGTGGGCATGCTCTTCCAGCCCCGACCCCAGCGGGTGCTGGTGATCGGGATGGGCGGGGGGACGGTGCCCAAGCGCTACCTGGAAGACTACCGCGACGTGCGGGTGGACGTGGTGGACATCGACCCCGAGGTGGTGGAGGTCGCGTACCGGTTCTTCCAGGTGCCCCGGGACGGGCGGCTGCGGGCCTTCGCGCAGGACGGGCGGCAGTTCGTGCGCCGCACGGAGGAACGGTACGACCACATCCTCATGGACGCCTACCTCCGGGACACCCTGCCCTTCCACCTGGCCACCCGGGAGTTCTTCCGGGAGGTGCAGGCCAAGCTGCGGCCCGGGGGCGTGTTCGTGGCGAACGTCATCGGGGCGCTGGACGGTCCGTACAGCCGCCTGTTCCGGGCGGTGTACCGGACCCTGCGGGAGGTCTACCCCGGGGTATACGTGTTCCCGGTGGACTTCGGGCCCGGAGGCTGGGCGGACGCCCTGCGGAACGTAATCGTGGTGGGCACGGAGCAGGTCTGGTCGGCCGACCAGGTGCGCGCCGCCTCCCGTGCGGTCCAGGGCCGGGTGCGGGTGCCGGGTTTCTCGGCGGTGGTGGCGGACCTGTACACCCGTCCCATCCCGACGGAGGACGTGCCGACCCTCACGGACAACTTCGCGCCCACCGACGCCCTCATCCGCTTGCCGTGAGCCGGCCTCCGTACGTGAAGCTGTACGTGGGCGACGTGGTGCGGACCCGCAAGGCCCACCCCTGCGGGGGGGACGTGTGGAGCATCGAACGGCTGGGGGCGGACGTGGGGATCCGCTGTCGCACGTGCGGCCGCTTCGTCCTGATGGAGCGGATCAAGTTCGAGCGTCGCATCCGCGAGTTCTTGCAGCGCGGCAACGAGCTGCCGATCCCAGAGGTCGCCCCGCCCGCGCCGGAAGCGCCCCGGGCGCGCAGGCAGAAGAGGGAGCCGCCGCTGCAGGATCCGCAGCCACGGCGGCGGATCCTGCGCCGCGCACGGCCCAGCTAGTCCGGGGTCCGGTGTGCTGTCCGTCGGGATCGTTGGGCTACCCAACGCCGGGAAGTCCACGCTGTTCCGGGCGCTGACGCGCGCGCCCGTGGCGGTCGCCAGCTACCCGTTCACCACGGTGGAGCCGAACACCGGGGTGGCGGCGGTGCCGGACGAACGGCTGGAAGTCCTGGCGCGCATCACGGGGGCGGAGCGAGTCGTCCCGGCAACGCTCCGCGTGGTAGACATCGCGGGCCTCGTGCGGGGCGCGCACCGGGGCGAGGGCCTGGGCAACCGCTTCTTGGGCCACGTGCGTGAGATGGCGGCGTTGCTGCACGTGGTACGCGCGTTTGACGACCCGGAGGTGGCGCACGTGGAGGGCTCCGCAGACCCGCTCCGGGACGTGGAGGTGGTGGAGACCGAGCTACTGCTCGCGGACCTGGAGGCCGTGCAGCGTCGGCTGGAACGGGTGGCCCCGAGGGCCCGCGCGGGAGAGGAGGGAGCCCGGGAGGAGCTCAGGGCGCTC
The DNA here is from genome assembly GCA_002898935.1 of bacterium HR32. Taxonomy (GTDB): domain Bacteria; phylum Sysuimicrobiota; class Sysuimicrobiia; order Sysuimicrobiales; family Sysuimicrobiaceae; genus Tepidifontimicrobium. The sequence continues at coordinate 903 of BEII01000153.1, read as the reverse complement.
GAGGAAGCCGCAGCGGCCCTGGGTCGGGGTGAGCCTGCGCGGTCGCTGTCGGAGGCCAGCCGCCGCGCGCTGCGGCCCCTTCGCCTGCTGACGGAAAAGCCGGTGGCGTACGTGGTGAACCTAGGAGAGGGACAGGAGGACGGCCGGGTGGAGGCAGTCCGGCGGCTGGGCCAGGCCCGGGGCGTCCCGGTGCTGGTGGCGTGCCTCAAGGTGGAATCGGAGTTGCTCGAGCTCCCGGAGGAGGAGGCCAGGGCCTACCGGGAGGCCGCGGGGCTTGGCGAGGGCGTCCTGGCCCAGGTGGTGAGGGCCGGATACCGGTTGCTGGACCTCGTGACGTTCTTCACCACGGAGAGCCGCGAGGTACGGGCTTGGCCGGTGCCGCGGGGCACGCGGGCAGCGCGGGCCGCGGGAGAGGTGCACACCGACATGGAGCGCGGATTCATCCGCGCGGAGGTGGTCGGCTTCGACGAGCTGGTCCGCTGGGGGTCCCTGCAGGCCGCGCGGGAGGCGGGCCGGGTGCGCCTGGAGGGACGGGACTACGAGGTGCGGGAAGGGGACGTGATCACGTTCCGTTTCCACACGTGAGACCTTGGCACGGGAGTTGCACGCAAGACCCGCCGGGGAAACCGTTGAATCCCATGGGACGTTGAATATGGACGGGACGCGACGCACAAGGGAAGGAGAGGGTATGGGACTGCCACACGACTTCGTGGACCCCTTCGAGCTCAGCTTGGAGGACGTGGACCGGCGGATCGCCGAGCTCGCGGAGCAGCGGCGCCGCATCTGGCAGGGGAGCACGCCCCAGACCGGGACGGGCGAGACCGGCCGGAGGGCGCTGGCGGCCATCGAGGCGGAGCTGGAGGATCTGTACCGGACCAAGCGGGAGCTTTTGGCCCGTAAGAA
>BEII01000152.1 GCA_002898935.1 bacterium HR32 | reverse complement strand
CGCGTCAGGAACGCTGAAGGGCCTCGCGGAGCGCGTGCGCCACGGGCGGCACTACGTCCGAGCCGAGGCGAAACCGCAGCCGGGCGGCTTCAAACAGCTCCCGCAGGGGTCGCGACCCGCCCAGGCGCAAAGCAGCGCGGTACCGCGCCACCGCGTCCTCGTAGTCTTCCAGGGACTGCAACCAGAGCTGCAAGGCTCCCAGCTGGGCGATGCCGTACTCGATGTAGTAGAACGGGTACAGGAAGAGGTGGAGCTGCCGGTGCCACAGGCACGCCTCCGCCTCCTCGTAGCCCGACCAGTCCACCACCGGCTGGAAGCGCCGGTGGATCTCCACCCACCAGGCGGTGCGTTCCTCCCGCGTGTGCTCCGGCCGCGTGTACACGTGGTGCTGGAACAGGTCGATGGTGGCGATCCACGGGAGCAGCCGTACCACGCCCTCGAAGAACTCCCGCCGCGCCCGCTCGCGGTCTTCCGGGTCTGGGTAGAACACGTCCAGGTGAGGGAGGCTCAGGACCTCCATCCCCATGGAGGCCACCTCCGAGAACTCCGTGGGCGCGTGCCGGTAACTCAGCAGGGGCTCTTCGCGGACCGCAAGGGTGTGGAAAGCGTGGCCGCCCTCGTGGACCACCGTCCGCACGTCGGCGGCCACGCCCACCGCGTTCATGAAGATGAACGGCCAGCGCCGCTCGTCCAAGGTGGCCTGGTAGCCACCGGGGGCCTTGCCCTTGCGGCTGTCGAGGTCCAGCAGGCCTCGTTCCGCGAGGAACCGGAACTGGGCTCCGAGCTCCGGGTGGACCCGTTCGAACACCCGCACCGCACGCTCTGCGAGCTCCGAACCTCCCGCGAACGGCCGCAGGGGCGGCCGGCCCTGTGGGTCCACTTCCAGGTCCCACGGCCGCAGGCGGTCCACGCCCAGCCGGGCTCTGCGGTCCTCGTGCAACGTCCGCAGCAGGGGGACCACGTGCCGCTCCACCGCTGCGTGGAACGCTAGACAGTCCTCCGGCGTGTAGTCCCACCGGCCGAAGGCCCGGAAGGCGTAGGCCCGGTAGTCAGGGAAGCCCGCGTTCTGGGCGATGCGGTGCCGCAGCGCCACGAGGGCGTCGTACAGGCCGTCCAGGACCTCCCGGTCCAGCAGCCGGCGGCGCACCACCGCCTCCCACGCCTCCTGCCGGGTGGCGCGGTCGGGCTCCTCCAGAAACCGGGCCATCTGCTGGACGGTGTACTCCTGCCCGCGGAACCGCACCGTCCAGGCTCCGGTCACCCTCTGGTACCGCTGTTCCAGCTCGTCCTCCTGCACCCGCAGCGGCACGTTCTCCTCCCGGAACAGGGACACCGCGTTTTGCGTGTCCCGGTCGAGGACGAAGTACCGGCGCTGGGGCAGGGGGAACCGTTCTCGCAGTTCCAGGTAGCGCTTGCGGACCTCGAACCACAGGGGCTCCGCGCGCGGCTGCACCTCGCGCACGAACTGCAGGTAGACTGCCTCGCGCTGGGGGTCGTCGGTCTGCTGGGTCATGGCCACGTACCGCCGCGCCCGCTCCTCGGACAGGGCAGCCCCGAGCTCGCTCCAGTCCAGAAGCCACCGCTCCAAGGCCTCCGGGGACTCCACCGGCCGGTCCAGCAGGGACCGGAACAGGGGTTCCACCTGTTCCCAGGTACCCAGGTCCGCTTCGGGGGGCACGAACTGACGTGGGTAGGTCGTCTGCAGCAGTTCGGGGGACACCGAGACCTCCCTGTCCGTAGGCTAGGACGCTTCCACGCGGTTTCCGCCCGCGCGCTTGGCGCGGTACATGGCCTCGTCCGCGGCGCGGACCAAAGCATCCGGGGTGTTGCCGTCGTCCGGGAAGACCGCCACGCCGAAGCTCGCGCTGAGCCGAATCCCTTCCTCCAGCGCGGTCTCGTCGATCCGCCTGCGCAGGCGCTCTGCCACCTGCAGCGCCGCGAGCTTCGGGGCGTGGGGCAGCACCAGCACGAACTCCTCCCCACCCAGGCGAGCGGGGAGGTCCATCCCCCGGCACGCTTCCGTGGCCATGCGCGCCACGAGGCGCAGGACCTCGTCCCCGTACGGATGTCCGAACAGGTCGTTCACCTGCTTGAACCCGTCCAGGTCCAGCAGGACCACGGACACGGGGAAGGCGTACCGGGACGCTTGCGCCAGCTCCCGACGCAAGGTTTGGTACAGGGCCCGGTGGTTGGCGAGCCCCGTGAGTGGGTCCGTGAGCGCCAGGCGGCTGAGCTCCGCGTCCCGCTCCGCCCTCTGCACCGCGGCGGCCACCAGCAAGGAGTAGGCCTCCAGCAGCCCCCGCGCGTCCTCCGAGAACGCCTCCAGCTCGGTGCTGGCCACGCTCAGGACGCCCACGGTCTCGCCCCCGTCGGGCCTCAAGGGCAGTACGAGCTCGGACCTCACCCCGGGTGCCACCTCCAGGTAGCGGGGCTCCCGTTGCACGTCGGGCGCGTAGTAGGGCCAGCCTGTGTACGCCACCCACCCCACGACGCCGTCCCGCCCGACCCGGTAGCGACGCTTGGCCGCCTCCGATCCCCAGCCCCGCTGGGCCGCGCACCAGAGCTCCCGGGTCTCCCGGTCTACCAGCAGCACGGCGGAGATCCGGTAGCCGAACAGCGTGTGCACGAGGGTGAGGGCTTCCTCCAGGACCGCCGCCAAGTCCATGGGGCGCAGGAGCCTGCGTGCCGCCTCCAGCAAGGTCTGCTGGGACGCCCTCGAACCCCTCCAGCCCGCTTCGTGTCGCAAGGCGGCAGGGCCCGGTGACGCGCCTTCCTTGCCCACCCGCATAGCCGCTTCCTGGAGCACCGGGATGCCTTGCATGGTCACCACCGCCCGAGGCCCGCAGGCCTCCCTTTCCGCCTGCATTCGCAGCCCCCGCGGGAACTCCTGCCGTTCGGTAGGGGCCGCGGGGTTGGGCGGCGAATCTGTTTGTGTTCGTCGGCACTCCCGCCGGAAGTAGGAGCGGTCATGGCGACCCGATGGCTGGGTGCACGGATCAAGCGCAACGAGGACCCAAGGCTGCTCACGGGCCACGGGCTGTTCGTGGACGACGTGCAACTGCCGGGCATGCTGCACGCCGCGGTCCTCCGCAGCCCGCACGCCCACGCCCGGCTGCTCCGCGTGGACGTCCGTCGGGCGGCGGAGCACCCCGAGGTTGTGCTCGTGCTCACCCACGCGGACCTGCCCCCGACCCTCCAGCAGCCGCTCCCGAAGCTCATCCCCCACCCGACCTTGCGGCACCACAAGACCCAGTACGCGCTGGCGCCGGACAAGGTGCGGCACGTGGGGGAGCCCGTGGCCTTCGTGGTGGCCACCAGCCGCTACGCCGCCGAGGACGCCCTGGACCTGATCGAGGTGGAGTACGAACCCCTGCCCGCGGTAGTGGACCTGGAGGAGGCCGCCGCAGGCCGGCCCGCGCTCGTGCACGAGGACATCGGCACCAACGTAGCGGCCCACTACGTCCAGCGCGTGGGCGACTACGAGGCAGCCCGCGCCCGGGCCCACCGGGTGGTGGCCCGCCGGTTCGTGGTGGACCGCGGGTGTGCTTCACCCCTGGAGACCCGCGGCGTGGTGGCCCACTGGGACCCCAAGGTGCGCCAGCTCACCGTCTGGGACAGCACCCAGGCACCCATCCCCATCCGCAACGGGCTCGCGGCCCTGCTGGGCCTCCCCCAGAGGGACGTGCGGGTGGTGGCACCGGACGTGGGCGGTGGGTTTGGCCCGAAGATCATGATGTTTTACCCCGAGGAGGTGTTGGTGCCGCTGGCGGCCATGCGCCTCGGCCGGCCCGTGAAGTGGGTGGAGGACCGGCGGGAGCACTTCGTGGCCACCAACCACGAGCGCACGCAGATCCACGACGCGGAGATCGCCGTGGACGCGGATGGCCGCATCCTGGGGGTCCGCACCGTGTTCCTGCACGACGCGGGCGCGTACATCCCCTACGGGCTCATCGTCCCCATCGTGGCGGAGTGCACCCTGCCCGGCCCGTACCGCATCCCCAACTACCACGCGGAGTTCCGGGCGGTGTTCACGAACAAGACCATCGTCAGCCCCTACCGCGGGGCGGGCCGGCCTCACGGCGTTTTCGTGATGGAACGGCTGCTGGACCTCGCTGCCCGCGAGCTGGGCCTGGACCGCGCGGAGATCCGCCGCCGGAACTTCATCCAGCCGGACGAGTTCCCCTACGACGTGGGCCTCATCTACCAGGACAACGCGCCGTTGGTGTACGACAGCGGGGACTACCCCGCGGCCCTGGAGCGGGCGCTGGAGGCCGTGGGCTACGACCGTTGGCCCCAGGAGAAGGCCCGCTACCGCGCCCAGGGCCGGCGCGTGGGGTTGGGCTTCGCGTGCTACGTGGAGGGCTCGGGCATCGGCCCGTACGAGGGGTGCCGGGTGACGGTGGAGCCCTCGGGCAAGGTGTACGTGGCCACGGGCGTGGGCACGCAAGGCCAAGGCCACTTCACCTCCCTCGCGCAGGTGGTGGCGGACGCGCTCGGCGTGGACGTGCGCGACGTGCACGTGGTCACCGGAGACACCGCCGCCTTCGGCTGGGGTACCGGCACCTTCGCGAGCCGGGCCACGGTGGTGGCGGGAAGCGCCGCCCACCTGGCCGCGCAGGCGGTCCGGGAGAAGGCGCTGCAGGTGGCCGCCACCCTGCTGGAGGCGAGCCCTCAGGACCTCGAGCTTGTGGACGGGCAGGTGCGGGTCCGCGGGGCGCCGAGTCGGTCCGTGAGCCTGGGCGAGGTGGCGCGTGCTGCAAACCCCCTGCGGGGCGTCATCCCGTCGGAGTGGGAGGGCCCGGGCCTCGAGGCGACCCGCTACTTCGCCCCGCCCCGCGGGACCTTCGCGAACGGCGTCCACGCCGCCCTGGTGGAGGTGGACCCAGAGACGGCCACCATTCGGTTCCTGCGGTACGTGGTGGTGCACGACTGCGGGGTGGTCCTGAACCCCCTCATCCTGGACGGCCAGATCCACGGCGGCGTGGCCCAGGGGATCGGGGGGTCGTTCTTCGAACGGCTCGTGTACGACGAGTACGGTCAGCTGCTCTCCGGCTCCTTCCTGGACTTCCAGATCCCGACCGCCATGGAGATCCCGGAGATCGAGGTGCACCACCTGGAGACTCCCTCGCCCCTCAACCCCATCGGCGCGAAGGGCGCAGGCGAAGGGGGGGTCATCCCGGTCCCGGCCCTGCTGGCCCAGGCCATCGAGGACGCTCTGGACGACCTGGACCTGGAGGTGACGCAGATGCCCCTGCACCCCGACGCTCTGTTCCGCCTGATCCACAGCGCGCCACGGAGGCCGGCATGAGG
>BEII01000151.1 GCA_002898935.1 bacterium HR32 | reverse complement strand
AAAGGCTCAGGCCTGCCAGCCCCAGGCACACCTTTTCGGGCGACGTCAGGTTCACGCAACCGGTGGGTCCTCCGCGCCATAAGAACTGGCGTCTTCCCACCAGCGCGTACAGCAGGCCCATACAGTGCTTGCGGAGCATCTTTGGCCGCGAACTGCCGTACTGGTAGAAGCGCTTCAGCATCGCCCAAGCCCGCGAGCGGTGAATGTGCCCGACGCGGGCGGTTGGCGTGTAGACGATCTGCCAGCCCGCCCTCAGGATCCTGCAGCAGATGTCGAGGTCGTCTGCGGGTGGCATGGCCTCATCGAACCCCTGGAGCCGGCGGAGTACGTCGGTCCGCACGGAAAGATTGGCGGTGTAGAAGGCCACGGTCGGGAACGCGTACTCGTGAACGACCCGTGGTTCCTGCGGTGTTGGAAACGCAGCCACGGAAAGGTACCGTTCGATCACGTTCCGGGGACCGTACCCCGTCACCGCGCCCGCGACCGCTCCCACGGTAGCATCTCTGTAGCCTTCCAGTAGCCGCTCCAGCCACGTCGGCTCCGGCACGCAGTCCGCGTCCGTGAACGCGACCACCGGCGCCTCCACAAACTGCAGCGCTGCGTTCCGCGCCGCCGCCTGGCCACGCCGCGTCTCCCGCAGCACGCGGAGCCGTGGCTCCCCGCGGGCCCGGCCGACCAGCCACTCGTAGGTCCCGTCCGTAGAGCCGTTGTCCACCAGCCACACCCTCTCGGGCGGGGAGGTCTGGCCTAAAACCGCGTCCACGCAGGCGGGTAGGGTCCGCAGCCCGTTGTAGACGGGGACCACCACCTCCACCTGAGCCCTTCCACCCTTCTCAGACACAGAACACCCCTTGAGGGATGGAGTGTACGAGCAGGGAGGCTGCAGCCACGTAGGACTCCAGCACGTTCAGTCCCGTCATGGCCGCGAGCTGCCAAGGAGACGAGATCGGCGATCCCTGGCGAAGCGACAGCATGCGGATCCTCTCTCCGAGGTACACGCCGTAAGGCAGGAGCAGTGCCCACACCCAGGGCCACCGGAAGCCCGCCAGTGCCAGCAAGGCCGTAATCTTGTCGGGAGAGGTTACCTGCACGCTCCCTGTGATGGGGGAACGGCATGCTACGGCGCGCCCCGCCGCCCACAAGAAGAGCCGCCGTCGGAAGTGCCGTCTCAGGATCGCGGGCCGACCTGGTCCGTACTTGGCCACCCGCCCCACCAGCTCCCGTACCGTACGCTCAAGGTATTGGTGGCGGACCACTGCCGCGGCAGCGTACCGCAGCTCCCAGCCAGCTTCGACCACGCGCAGGCCGAGATCCCAGTCCTCCGAGATCCACAGCCTTTCGTCGAAGAGGCCCACTTCCTTCAGCACGGATGCCCTCAGGCACGCGTTGCACCCTGCTAGACCCACAGCGGTGTAGTCCGCCCGATCCACCACCGCGTCGGCACGCGACGCCTCCCACGCGACCAGCGCGGTATATCGCCCCACCAAGGTCTCATTCCCGACCCCTTGGACGCATCCGGTGACCGCACCCACCTTGCGCTGGTCCAGGGCCCGGATCAAGCGTTCCAGCCAGAGGCGATCTGCCACGCAGTCCGCGTCGACGAAGGCGACGAACTCCACACCCCCCGCACCGAGCGCAGCCCGGATGCCGGCGTTGCTGGCCGCGGCAGGGCCACGGCGTGTCTCCCGCAGCACCCGTACCCGCTCCCACCGGACCTGCTCCTCCTGCAGCCACTCCCACGTCCCGTCCACAGACCCGTTGTCCACCACGTAGACGGTGGCAGCGGGAAGTGTTTGCTCTCGGAGTGCCTCCAAGCACCTGGGGAGCGTGGCCCGTCCGTTGTAGACGGGAACCACCACGGCCACCTGTGGCATCCCGCGCTCTCCCGCCTCGCCGCTCACAGACCCAGCACCCTCCCTCTCAGCCCGACCCGAAAGGCCTGCCCGTTCCCGACCGCGGCCTCCGCCACCTGAAGTGCCACCATGGCGGGGACTTCCCACAGTCGCAGGCCCCGGACCGCCCGTCTCCGCCCGGCAGACCAGATGCGAACGCCCAGGTACGCGGCGTACAAGACCGCCAGACCCAATGCCCATGGCCGCGACAGAGCCACCGCACAGAGCGCACCCACAACCTTCTCCGGCGACGACAGCAGTACGCTCGCAGTGACCGGACCGTGGACCCGGACCCGGCGTCCGAAGCCCCACACAGAGATCTGGCCCGAGAAGTGCCGCGCCAGAATGCGCGGTCTCCCGCACCCGTACTTTGCCGCCAACCGGAGGAGGTCGCCCGCGGTCCGCTCCCAGTGAATGTGGTCCACCACGGCTCCGCTGGCGTACCGGATCCACCACCCGGCCTTCAGGAGCCGCAGTCCCAGGTCCCAGTCCTGCGCGACGAGAAACGACTCGTCGAACGGCCCAACCTCCTCCAGGGCACACGTTCGCACACACGCGTTGCCGCCCGCGATCACCTCTGCCAGGTCCACGGACGACGCCATACGATCCTGCCTGCCGGGGTCGAAGGCGGTAATCTGCAGGTACCGCCCCACCCAGGTATCTTCGACCCGTGGTCGGATGCGGCCCGTGACCGCGCCCACTCGGTCGTCCTCGAACCCTTCCCGAAGGCGTTCCAGCCAGGACGGCTCGGCCACACAGTCTGCGTCTGTGAAGGCGATAAACTCCGGTGCGCCCTCTGCCATCGCAGCCCGGATTCCGGCGTTTCGGGCGGCCGCGGGACCCCGGCGTGCTTCTCGCAAGACGCGCAGCGAAGGTTCCCGGACGGCAAACTCCTGGAGCCACTCGTGGGTGCCGTCTGTGGACCCGTTGTCCACCACGTAGATGACCTGAGGTCTCAGGGACTGGCGAAGGAGTCCCTCCAGGCATTGTGGAACCGTCCTCCGTCCGTTGCGGACCGGCACGACCACGGCCACCTCGCTCACGACGCTCCCGCGCGGATTCCCACCGACTCCAGCAGCGCCCGGGTTTCCCGGGGCCACAGCCCGAAGACGACGGCGCCGGCCAGGTACGCACCCCCGCCCACGGCCACAGAAATCCACGGTCCCAGGGGTGCGGATGCGGCGCTGGTCAGGGCCATGGCGGCTGTCGCCCCCGCCGCCCGGACTGCGAACCCCCACTGCAGCTGCAAGCCGAGCCGCTTCCGAACCACCCAGTAGCTGCCCGCCAGCATCAGCGCCTCCGCGCACAGCGTCGCCCACGCCGCGCCCACGATGCCCCAGGCCGGGATCCACCACAGGTTCAGCAAGATGTTGGCCACCGCCCCGCCCACGAGCAGGGCCAGGTGCGCGGTCTGTGCCCCCCCTGCCACCAGGAGCTGCCGGCAGGTGCGGGTGGCGAACATGAACCCTGCGGCCCAGAGAAGCACTCGCAGTGGCTCGGCAGCCCCCTCGAATCCTCGCCCGTACACCAGCGCCACGAGCGACGGAGCCAGGACCGTCGTCCCCACGGCCAGGGGAAGCGCGAGCAGCGTCAGGTAGTCGAAGGTCCGTTGAAAGACCACCTGGACGGTCAGGCGATCCTCCTCGATGCGCGCCATCACGGGGAACACAGCAGCGTTCACCACGTACGGCAGCGTCAGGGCGAGGTTCAGGAACTTGTAGGCAGCGCTGTACAGGCCTACGGCCTCGTAACCCGCGAGGCGCGCCAGGAGCACCCCGTCCACCCGGCCGTACACCAGGGCCACCACGGAAGCCACTCCCAGCGGTGCCGCCTGCACCAAGAGGTCGCGCGCCGTCGGCCGATCCCACCGGAGGTCCAGCCGGACGCGCCCGCGCATCCGCCACAGGGTCAGCCCCAGGGGGACGGTCTGGGCCAGGGCGGTGACGCCCACCAGGGCCAGGAATCCAGCCCCGGCGACAGCGAACGCGACCAGCAGCGCCAGCTCCGCCACCCGAGACCCCACCACAATGGCTTCCCGCAACGGGTACTCCATGCGCGCCGCCAGTACGGACCACAAGGGCACGTACAGTGCGGATACAAGCAAGGGAAGTACTGCGAGGACTGCCGCCCAGGCCACCGCACGGTCTTGCTCGCCCCAGTGGGCTGCCACTACGCACAGGCAGATCGCCACGACCGAGAAGAGCAGGCGCAACAGGACCGCGTTTCCCAACAAGCGTTCCGCCGACCGACGGCCGCGGCTCAGCTCGCGGGTGAGAATGTCGTCCAGCCCAAAGGACGCGAGACCCTGAAACAGCGACGCGTACAGGAACACCAAGGAGTAGCGGCCGTAGTCCGCAACCCCCAGGTGTCGGGCCAGCACCATGGAGGACGCCATCGCCGTGAGCGTAGACGCCACATTCCCGGCGAGCAGCGCCGCCATCCCCAGCAGGATCCTGCGCAACAGGCTCGGTCGGCCCTCCCCGTCCACCAGCGACTGCTCGCTCACCCGGCGCCCTCAGCGGTCCCCTGCCGCTGGCAGAGGATGTAGAGGCCTGCGACCACGCCTGCGGTCAGTCAGAACAGGCCCGCCGACCGGATGGCGGTCAGGTTCGTGGCCGTGATGCCCTGGACCAGGGAGCCGACGAACCCGGCGAGGAAACCCCACCCGAAGCCGCGGATCCAGGTCTCGCGTCCGTGATGGGCCACGTGAGCCGACACCCGCCACAGGCCGACCAGCACCAGCGCGTACAGGACCAGCCCGACGACGCCTCCGTAGTAGAGTTCCTTGATCAGCTCGTTGTCGATCCACCCCAGGGGCAGGGCTCCCATTCCGTACCCCACCAGGGGCTGCGACAGAATCTGGCTCGCCACCATGTGCCAGGCTCCCACCCGGGCCGCCCAAGACTGTGTGGTCCGCTCGGGCGCCCCGAACACCACCGCGATCGTGGACGCCCGCTCGTGCACTTCTTCCGGCAGGACCGCCGAGGCGAAGACCACCAGGAGGACGATCCCCACCAGGAGGGCTCGGCTACGCCGCAGGCCGAGGAACACGAGAGCCGCGAGCATCCCCACGTAAGCGCCGCGCGAGTACGTATACAGGAGGGGAACCGCCGCCACCAGGCCGACCGCGAGCAGGGCCAGTCGGTGCCACCACACCCGCAGCACCACCGCCATCCCCACGCACACGCTGATCAGCAAGACCAGCACCGCCGCGAACGTCGCCCGCTCCCCCGGACGCACCCCAGACACGATGAAGTCCGGTCCGAAGGCCAACCTCTGGTACAGTCCCACTGCCGCGGTCACCGCGAATCCGGCCAGCAACGCCCCCACCATCCACCGTCCCCACTCCCGGTCCCTTGCTGCCTGAACCGCGAGAAAGAAGAGCAGGAGGTACTGCAGCCGCTTGAACAGGAAGAAGAACCCGAGCGGGGGCTGCGGGATTGTGCCCC
>BEII01000150.1 GCA_002898935.1 bacterium HR32 | reverse complement strand
GTTCTCCCCGGGTTGGACGGGCCGCAGGACTTCCACCCACCCGTCCTCGTACCGGGTGTGCTCCTGCATAACCACCGCGTCGCTTCCGACCGGCAGCATCCCGCCCGTGGGCACGCGGGCACACTGGCCCGCTTCCAAGCTCAGGTCTGCCACCTCACCCATCCGGATGGTGCGCACGACCTCAAGCCGCACGGGTGACCTCGGCGAGGCGCGGTGCACGTCCTCGGACCGGACCGCGAAACCGTCCACCGTGGACCGGTCGAAGGGCGGCAGATCCTCCTCCGCGCGCACGTCCGCGGCGCACACGCGGTCCAGGGCCTGCTCGAGGGGGACTTCCTCCTCGGCCCGCGGCCGGGGCCGCACCGCCTCCAGGTACCGCGCCAGGGCCTCTTCCAGCGTCAACACCGCCAGGTCCCTAGATCAGGCCGAGCCGCCGGCCCACCCGCTCGAAGGCACCCAAGGCGAAGTCCAGGTCCTGCTGGGTGTGGCCTGCGGTCACGATGGTCCGCACGCGGGCCTGGCCGCGGGGGACCGTCGGGTAGCTGATCCCGAGAGCGAACACGCCCTCCTCGAACAGCCCGTCCGAGAGGGCCATGGCCAGGTCCTCGTCGCCCGTGAGGACCGGGGTGATGGGAGTCTCGCTCTGCCCGGTGCGGAACCCCAACTGCTCTAGCCCACGCTTGAAGGTCCGGGTGTTGTCCCAGAGCCGCTCGAGCCTCTCGGGTTCCTGCTCGAGGATCTGCAGCGCCCGCAGGGCCGCGCCGGCCACCGCGGGTGGGAGCGAGGTACTGAACAAGACCGGCCGGGCCCGGTGCATGAGGTACTCCACCAGGCTCCGGCTCGCGGCCACGTAGCCGCCGACGGTGGCGAGCGCTTTCGACAGGGTGCCCACCTGGATGTCCACTTGGCCCGCCAGCCCGAAGTGGTCCACGGTGCCCCGCCCGCCACGCCCCAGCACGCCTGTGGCGTGTGCGTCGTCCACCATGAGGAGGGCCCCGTAGCGCTTGGCGAGGGCGCACAACTCGGGCAGAGGGGCCACGTCTCCGTCCATGCTGAACACGCCGTCGGTGACCAGCAGGACCAACCGCGCGTCCTGGGAAGCTTCCAGCAGCTCCCGGGCGTGCTCGGTGTCGCGGTGGCGGTAGATGCGCTTGACCGCACCCGAGAGGCGGCAGCCGTCGATGATGCTCGCGTGGTTGAGCTCGTCGCTCACCACCACGTCCTCCGGGCCCAGCAGGGCGGCCACCGTCCCCGCGTTCGCGGCAAACCCCGACGGGTACAACAGGGTGGCTTCGGTGCCCTTGAAGCGGGCCAGGGCCTCCTCTAGCTCCCGGTGCAGCTGCAGGCTCCCGGCGATGGTGCGCACCGCCCCAGACCCGGTCCCGTACCGGTCCACCGCGGCCTTGGCCGCCTCCTTCAGCCGCGGGTCGTCCGCCAGCGCGAGGTAGTTGTTGGAGCACAGGTTCACCACCAGGCGGCCGTCGTACACCGCGCGAGGAGCCTGCGCGCTCTGGAGCTCCCGCGGCCAGCGGAACCGGCCCTGGGCGCGCAGCGCCCCCAGTTCCTGCGCCACGTGCCGCAAGGGGTCGGTCCGCACGGCACCCTCCCTACGGCGAGGGGGTCGGCGACGGCGGGGGCGAGAGGATCTCGATGGGCACCAGCCGCGACGGCTCGCCCGCCCGCTGCACGATCTCCCACTTGCGGCCGTCGTAGCGGACTTTGTCGCCCACGCGCACGTCCTGGTAGAAGGGGTACGGCACCGCGTAGGGCACGCGGTCGACCACGATCACGTACTGGGTGCCGAACTCGGATTCCGTGTACTTGCTCTCCACCCAGCCGAGCACCACCCGGCTCTGGGACTCGCAGGACGGGATCAGGTCCGCGAACACGGTGAGCACCACCAGGGCGGCCAGGGCCGCCGGCTTCAGCAACACGACCACCTCCCGAGCTCCGACGCCTTCCATCATAGGATCCCGGGTCCGCGGCCGTCCATCTCGGCGTGCGGCCTGTGCTATGCTTGCGGGGAAACGCCCCGTAGCGGCGGAGGTCACCATGAAGCTGGCCGACTCAAGACCCTCCCCTCTCCCGTTTCCCAGCGATGGCGCGGTGTACTGGAACCTCACGGTCCCCGAACTGGTAGAGCACGCGGTCCGCCGGCGGGAGGGGCTGCTGGCCGAGGGAGGCGCCTTCGTGGCGGTCACCGCTCCCCACACGGGACGGTCGCCCGCGGACAAGTTCGTGGCCCGGGAGCCCGAGGTGGAGGACCAGGTGTGGTGGGGGCCGGTCAACCAGCCCATAGACCCCCAGGCCTTCGGGGCTCTGCGCGACCACGTGTTCCGGGTGGCCGGAAGCCACGACCTGTACGTGCAGGACCTGTATGTGGGTGCGGAGCCTCGCCACCGGCTGCCCATCCGGGTGATCACCGAGCTGGCGTGGCACAGCCTGTTCAGCCGACACCTGTTCCTGCGGCCCCAGGGTCCTGAACACCTCCTGCACGAGCCCGCCTTCACCGTGGTCTGCGTGCCCAGCTGCAGGGCCGACCCCTCCCGGCACGGTACGCGGTCGGAGACCTTCATCGCCCTGAGCTTCGCCGAGCGCCTGGTGTTGATCGGCGGCACCCTGTACGCGGGGGAGATCAAGAAGTCCGTGTTCACCGTCATGAACTACCTGTTGCCCCTGCGGGGCGTAGCGTCCATGCACTGCGCGGCCAACGTGGGACCGGACGGCCGGTGCGCGCTGTTCTTCGGGCTGTCCGGGACCGGCAAGACCAGCCTCTCCACCGACCCCGAGCGGGCCCTGGTGGGGGACGACGAACACGGGTGGGGCGACGAAGGGATCTTCAACCTGGAGGGCGGGTGCTACGCGAAGGTGATCCGCCTGTCGCCGGTGGCGGAGCCCGAGATCTACGCCACCACCCGGCGCTTCGCCACGGTGCTGGAGAACGTGGTGGTGGACCCGCTCACGCGGGAGCTGGACTTGGACGACGACCGGATCACGGAGAACACCCGCGGGGCCTACCCCCTCTCATACCTCCAGAACGTGGTGCCGGACGGGCGCGCAGGCCACGCCACGGACGTGGTGTTCCTGGCCGCGGACGCGTTCGGGGTGCTGCCCCCCATCGCGCGGCTCACCCACCCGCAGGCCCTCTACCACTTCCTGTCGGGTTACACGGCGAAGGTGGCCGGGACGGAGCGGGGCGTCCGGGACCCCGAAGCCACCTTCAGCGCGTGCTTCGGCGCGCCGTTCCTGCCGTTGCCGCCCGCGCGGTACGCGGAACTCTTGGGCGAGCGCTTGCGGCGGCACAATACCCGGGTATGGCTGGTCAACACGGGGTGGACCGGCGGGCCCTTCGGGGTCGGACACCGGATTCGAATCCAGGACACGCGGGCCATGATCCGCGCCGCCCTGGGCGGGCAGCTGGACGGAGTGAGCTACCGCGAGGACCCGCGGTTCCACGTGCAGGTGCCGGAGCACGTCCCCGGGGTGGACCCGGCGCTGCTCGATCCCCGGGGCACGTGGCCGGACCCCGCGGCCTACGACGAACAGGCGCGGCGGCTGGCGCGGATGTTCGTGCAGAACTTCGAGCGCTTTGCGGGTCACGTGGCGCCCGAGGTCAGGGCTGCGGCACCCTCCCCGGAGGTGTGACCGCTTTACCGCCGTGTGACGATGGCGGGGGACGGTACCAGGGGACGGCGTGGGGGCCGTCCGGGGTGGTGCGTGCAGAGGATCCTGGTGGTCGACGACGAGCCCCACATCGTGGAGCTCGTCCGCTACAACCTGGAGCGTGAGGGCTTCCAGGTGACCGTAGCCTACGACGGCCATGAGGCGCTGCGCCGCGCCCGCGCGGAGCAGCCCGACCTCATCGTCCTCGACCTCATGCTCCCGTACGTGGACGGCCTCGAGGTCTGCCGCACCCTCCGGCGCGAGAGCACAGTCCCCATCCTGGTCCTCACCGCCAAGGACGGAGAGCTGGACCGGGTGCTGGGCCTGGAGACCGGGGCGGACGACTACGTGACGAAGCCCTTCAGCCCGCGGGAGCTGGTCGCCCGGGTCCGCGCCATCCTCCGCCGCGCCCGCCCGGAGGGACAGGCCGGGGTCCCACAGGCCCGACTGGCGGCAGGTGACCTGGTGCTGGATCCCAACACCCGGGAAGTGTTTCTGGCCGGTCGGCCGGTGGAGCTAACCACCAAGGAGTTTGACCTGCTGCGCCTCCTCATGGCCCACCCCAACCGGGTGTTCAGCCGCGACGCGCTCCTCGAGCACGTCTGGGGCTACGACTACTTTGGCAGCACCCGCACGGTGGACATGCACATCAGCCGGCTGCGGGACAAGATCGAGGACGACCCCGCCTCGCCGACCTTCATCGTCACCGTGCGCGGGGTCGGCTACAAGTTCAAGGTGCCGGAGCCCTCCCGGCGCGCGAGGAGGCCAGCGGGCCGGTGAGCCTGCGCGCCAAGCTGCTCGCCAGCTACCTGGCTGTGGTCAGTCTCGCCCTGGCTGTGGCAGGCGCGTACGCGGTCCGCCAGATCGAGAAGCGCTACACCCGCACCTACGCCGCGAGCCTGGAGACGCAGGCCCGGATCATCGCGGAGGCGGTCCGGCCACACCTGGCCCGCACGCAGGACTACGCCTGGGTGGAACAGGTGGCGAAGGCGTACGAGTGGCGCAAGGGCGCCTACGTGGGCGTGCGTGACCCGTCCGGCACCAAACCCCACCTGGGCCCTTCGCAGCCGCCGCCCCCGCCTGAGGTGCTGCAGGCCCGGCAGGGTCAGGTGGCCACCGCCGAGCGGTGGGACGAGTGGGCGCGGGAGGTGAGGATCTTCGCTGCGGCCCCGGTGTGGGACGGGGGGCGCCTCCTGGGGATCGTGCACGTCTCCGCCCCACGCCTGTGGGTGGAACGCCAGCTCCACCAGATCTGGTGGGCCTTCCTGGTGGCGGGCGCCCTGGCCCTGGGCGCGGCCACGTTCCTGGGGCTGCGGATCAGCCGGTCCATCACGCGGCCCCTGCGGGAGCTGGAAGCGGGCGCGCAGGCCATCAGCCGCGGCGAGTACGGGCGGCAGGTACCCGTGGATCGCGGCGACGAGGTCGGCCGCCTGGCGCAGGCGTTCAACCGGATGGCACAACAGCTCGCCCAGACCATCGAGCGGATCCGCGCGGAGCGCAACCAACTGGAGGCGGTGTTGGCGAGCCTGCGCGACGCCGTGGTGGCTGTGGGGCCGCGGGGCGAGTTGTTGCTGTGCAACCGCGCGGCCGCGGAGATGCTGGGGGTCCCGCAGGACGCCATCGGACGCCCGCTGCGCGAGGTGCTGGACCTCCCACAGCTCCTGTCCCTGCTGGACGCCGCCGCAGCGGGGCGCGAGCAGTCCGAGGAGCTACGCCTGCCCGGCGGCCGGGTGGCGGAGGTCACGTGCAGCCCCATCCGCGGAGACGGGAACCCGGCGGGCGCGGT
>BEII01000149.1 GCA_002898935.1 bacterium HR32 | reverse complement strand
GGAGACGGGAACCCGGCGGGCGCGGTGGCGGTGGTGCGGGACGTCACGGACCTGCGCCGCTCCGAGCGGCTTCGGCGGGAGCTGGTGGCCAACGTGTCCCACGAGCTACGCACGCCGCTCACCTCCATCAAGGGGTTCGTCGAGACCTTGCTCGCCGGCGCCCTGCGGGACGAGGACAACAGCCGCCGCTTCCTCGAGATCATCGAGGCGGAGACCAACCGGCTTACCAAGCTGGTGGACGACCTCCTGGAGCTGTCCCGTCTGGAGAGCAAGGGCGTCACGTTCCGGATGCAGCCTGTGGACCTGGGTGAGCTGTGCGCACAAGTGGCGGCCCGCCACCAGCCACGGGCGGAGGCCGCGGGCGTCCGCCTGGAGTGGCAGGCCGAACCGGGGGTCGTGGCCACGGCCGACCCGGACCGGGTGGAACAGGTGCTGACGAACCTTTTGGACAACGCGCTGAAGTTCACGCCCGAGGGCGGACGCATCCGCGTTTCGGTCCGCCAGGAAGCGCAGGAGGCCGTTGTCGTCGTAGAGGACACCGGGCGGGGGATCCCTCCGGACGACCTACCCCACGTGTTCGAGCGGTTCTACCGCGCGGACCGGTCCCGCACCCGCTCCAGCGGAGGCTCCGGGCTCGGGCTCGCGATCGCCAAGCACCTAGTGGAGATGCAGGGCGGCCGGATCTCGGCCACCAGCACCCCGGGACACGGCAGCGTGTTCGCCTTCTGGCTGCCCTCGGCCCGCGAGCCAGTCCCCGCCCCCTCCGAACCGTCTACAGGATCCCAGGACCCCCGGACGGCGTAAACGCTCGCTGTCGCCCGGTTCATCGAGGCCCCGGGGCCTTGCTCGCGGCTCGCCCGGGCTAAGGGGTGCGGCACCGAAATTGCTGCGCGCAGACCTGATGGCCGCCCTGGAACCGAACAGGGGTACGTCCGCGCGCCGCCTCCTCCTCGCGGCTGCACTTCCGCTCGCCGTCTTCGAGTTCCTGGTGCGAGCGGCTCCCCACCTCGATCCGGTGCTCCAATCGCCCCGGGGTCATTTCTTCGTGGTGAGCGCGGTGGCGCTCGCGGCCACCTTCCTGGCGGTGGCGGTCGCCACCGCGGCGCTGCGGCACCGCAACGCGCAGGTGTTCTGCCTGGCCATGGGTTTCATGAGCCTGGCGGCGCTGGTGACCCTGCACGCGCTCAGCACTCCGGGGTTCCTCATGGCTGCAAGCCCCGTCCCCAACCCGTCGCAGAAGGCCGTCTACTACGGGTACTACTCCTCGCACGCATCGCACGGGAGCGCCAACCCCCTCCCCGGCGTGTCCGAACAGGTCGGACTCACCCTCGCGGCGGCGTGGCTTGTGCTCTCGCTGGTCCCCACCTCTTCGGGGTTCGGCCTGCGGCTCGCCCCCCGGATGGGATCGTTAGGGTGGGGCTGGACGGCGGCGCTCTTCGGCGGCGTGGCCACCACGCTCTGGAACCCGCACTGGATCCAGGCCCTCCCGTCTTCGCCCTGGTGGTCGCGGACCGTCGGCGTTCCCACGGCCCTGGCCTTCGCGGCCTCCGCGTGGGGCTACTGGCGGGCCTACAAGGCGTCCCACTCGCTGCCTCAAGGGGCCACGGCGTACGCGGCCATCTGGCTCGCGGCGGTCCAGTGGATGACGTTGGAGGGCACCGTGTGGCGCCTGAGCTGGTGGCTGCACCACGTGCTGCAGGCCGCGGCGGTGCTCGTGGTCGTGGCCGCGGTGGCCCGGGAGTACGCACAGCCCACGGTGAGGGCCGGCTGGCTCCGGCCGCTCCCCAGCGAACCCGAGGCGTTGGTCCGCGCGGCCGCCACCGAGAGCACCCGGGCGCTCGTGGCCGCCACGGAGCTGCGCGACCCGTACACCGCTGGCCACAGCCGGCGGGTGACGCTCGCAGCCCTGCAGCTAGGCCAGGCCATGGGCCTCCCGCCGCGGGCTCTGGAGGTCTTGGTGCGCGGGACCCTCGTGCACGACGTGGGCAAGCTGGAAGTCCCAGACGCGGTCCTCAACAAGCCCGGCCCCCTCACCCCGGAGGAGCGTCGCGTGGTGCAACGGCACCCCGTGGCCGGTTACGAGCTGGGCGCGCGGTTGGGTTTCCTGCCGGAAGAGCTCGTGATCGTGCGGCACCACCACGAACGGTGGGACGGGACGGGGTACCCCGACGGCCTCAAGGGCCAACAGATCCCCCTGCTGGCCCGCATCGTGGCGGTGGTGGACGTGTACGACGCCCTGACCTCCGACCGCGCCTACCGACGGGCTTGGACGCCCGCGCAAGCCCGCGCATACGTGCGGGAACGCGCCGGCACGCAGTTTGACCCCGAGGTGGTGGAGGTGTGGCTGAGTTTGCAGTCGGAACCTGCGACCCAGCCACGCGCGGGCGGTCACACGGGCGGGGTAAAGCGGCCGTCCACCGCGGTCCAGCCCCCGTCCACCACCAGCACGGAGCCGGTGACGTAGCTGGCCGCGTCCGAGGCCAGGTACACGATGGCGCCCGCGATCTCCTCGGGCTTCGCCCACCTCCCCAGGGCCGACCGCTCCGCGTACGCGCGGTACCACGCAGGGTCCCGTTGGATGGGCTCGGTGAGCGGCGTCTCCACCACCCCGGGCGCCACCGCGTTCACCCGGACCCCCCGGGGCCCGAGCTCCGCGGCCATGGCCCGGGCCATCTGGACGACGCCGGCCTTGGTGGCCGCGTACACGCCCTGCCCCGGCTCCACCACCTGGGCCCGGATGGACGCCAGCACCACGATGCTGCCGTGGCCCTGCTCCGCCATGACACGGCCTACAGCCCGCAGCACGTGGAAGGTGCCCCGCAGGTTCACCGCCACCACACGGTCGAAGTCCTCGTCCGCGTAGGCAACCAGCGGCTTGCGCACGTTGACCCCGGGCGTGACCACGGCCACGTCCAGAGAGCCCCACCGCGTCCGCACCCCGTGCACGAGGGAGTCCGTGGAGGCCGCCTGCGTCACGTCCGCGGCCGCCGCCTCCGCCCGTCCCCCAGCCCGGAGGATGCTCTGCGCCGTGGCCTTCGCTCCTTCCTCCCGCACGTCCGCGCACACCACCGCCGCGCCACAGGCCGCCAGCGCCTGCGCCGCCGCCGCGCCGATCCCCGACCCGGCGCCCACCACCAGCGCCGTGCGGCCGTCCAGCCGGAACATCCGAGCGTAGTCCAACCCGTACCCTCCCGAGTCAGCTTCCCAAGGCGTACACTACCGCGGCCGCGTAGATGCGCGCGGCCTCCACGAGCTCCGCCACCTCCACGTACTCGTCCACCTGGTGGGGGACCTCCCGCTTGCCCGGGCCGATGACCACCACGGGAAGGCCGGCCCACGCGCACAGGAAGGTGCCGTCCGTTGCGCCCGGGACCCCTCCGTAACGCGGCGGCCGGCCGGTGACGAGCTCTACGGCCCGCTCCACCGCCCGGACCACCGCCGCGTCGGGAGGCGTCTGCGTCCACGGGCGGTCTTCCACCAGCTCGGTGGTGGCCTCCACGCCGTCCTCGCCCTGCGCGGCGCAGGACGCGGCGCGCTGCAGCGCTTCCCGCAGGGCCCCGTGGTCCTGTCCTGGGACGGTCCGCAGGTCCACCGTGATCTGCGCTTCCCCTGCCATCACGTTGAACTGTGCGTCCCCGTGGGCGGGCGCCCGCACGGTCGTAGGCGTGACCCACGGGAGGCCGAGTTGCGGGTGTGGCCCGCACCGACGCTGCTCGGTCTCCTGCAGGTCCCGCAGAGAGAGGACGAACCGGGCCGCGGCCGGAATGGGGTTGGCACCTGCGTACGGCATGGCGCCGTGCGCCTGCCGGCCCCGGAAGGTCGCCAGCACCCGCAACGCCCCCTTTTGAACCAGGCAGACCTCGTTCTCCTCGGGCTCGCACACGATGGCCCCGTGGAAGCCCTGGGCGTACCCCGCGCGCAAGAACGCCTTGACGCCCGCCATCATCCCTTCCTCGTCCACCAGGGCCGCCAGGCGCACGCGGCCCCGAAGGCCGCGCGCGGTCCGCCGGACCGCGTCCACCGCCGCCACCGCCGCCGCGAGGCCGCCCTTCATGTCACAGGCCCCGCGGCCGTACAGACGTCCGGACCGCACCTCGCCCCCGAAGGGATCGCAGGACCACGCCGCCGGGTCGCCCTCGGTGACCACGTCCGTGTGGCCCTCCAGGATCAGGCCGAACCCTTCCTCCCCTGCGTCCCAGTCGGCGATGACGTTGGGGCGGCCGCTAGACACCTCCTGCCAGGACACGGCGAACCCGCGGCGCTCCAGTTCCTCCGCCAAAAACCCCGCCACCGCGGCCTCGCCCCCGCCTGGGCGGACCACGCTGGGGATGCGCACGAGCCGTCGGGCCAAGGCGACCACGTCCTCGGCGTCCACCGACGCCGCGGCCCGCTGGGCGCACTCTTCCAGGGACGACGGCCGCTCCATCTCACACCGGAAAGGCCCACGAGGGACTGCTCCCGAGCCGTGGACACGTCACGCTTCCACATGTGGCGGCGTCCTTCCTCCCCCGCAAGGCGAATCCCATACAATAGAAGCCGTCGTGGCCAGGACCCGCGGGGAGACGGAGAGGAGGCAGGAGTGGTGCGCATCCTAGGGTTGGTGCTCATGGCAGTGTTGCTCGCAGCAGGCCTGGCGGGAGCCCAGGCGCCCCGCCCGGGCGGTCGCCTGACGGTGGCCATCAACGCGGAGCCGCCGGTGCTGGACCCCACCGCGTCTACGTCCCAGGAGATCGCCCGGGTGCTGTACGACAACGTCCTGCAGGGGCTGGTGAAGTTCAACGCGAAGGGCGAGATCGTCCCTGCCCTCGCGGAACGCTGGACCGTTTCTCCCGGAGGGCTCACGTACACCTTCCACCTGCGGCGGAACGTGACCTTCCACAACGGCGCCCGCTTCACCGCGGAGGACGTCCTGTTCAAGTTCCAGCGGGCCCGGGACCCGCGGTCCGGCCACACCCACCCGGAGTACTACCGGGACATCGTGCGGGTGGAGGCACCCAACCCCTACACCGTGGTCTTCCGGCTCCGGCAGCCCGACTCCGAGTTCCTGTTCAACCTGGCGCGGCCCGACTCGGTGATCGGTCCCCGCGGACGCGTGGAGGAACAGCGCACGCAGCCCGTGGGCACCGGCCCCTTCCGGTTCGCGGGGTGGGAGCGCGGGGTGGCGATCCGGCTCGAGCGCTACCCCGCCTACTCCGTCCGGGGGCTCCCGTACCTGGACCAGGTCACCTTCCGGATCCTCCCCGACCAGAACGCGCAGCTGGCGGCCCTGCGGGCGGGTGACGTGGACGTCTTGGGCTACGGGGTGGTGCCGGAGAACGCGCTCGCCCTCCAGCGGGACCCGAACTTCAAGGTGGTGGTCGGGACCACCACCACGGAGATCACCGTGGGGATGAACAACGCCCGTGCTCCCTTCGACGACCTCCGGGTCCGCCGGGCCATGCAGCACGCGGTGAACAAGGAC
>BEII01000148.1 GCA_002898935.1 bacterium HR32 | reverse complement strand
GCGAAGACGACCTGCATGGCACCGAAGCCGCGCATGGCGCTGGTGGGGGGGTTGTTGGTGTACACCGTCCGCGCCTGCACGGACACGTTCGGCACACGGTAGGGGCCGCAGGCCACGGTGGTGGCGTACAGCAAGACCAGGGCGCTCAAGAAGGCGTAGGCGCCCGCGTCCGCCACCAGCTCGACCTCCTGGGCCACGAGCTCGCCGGTGCGCAGGGCACCCGTACGGTACCGCATGACGAAGGGGTGCCGCTTGGACCGGGCCAGCAGCGACTCCTGGCGGCTCCACACCATCTTCACCGGTCGCCGGGTGGACCACGCCAGGAGGCCCAGGAACACCTCCACGGTCACGTCCTCCTTGCCGCCGAAGCCTCCGCCGAGGTAGGTGCCGATGACGCGGACCTTGTTGTGCGGCAGCCCCAACACCTCCGCCACGTCGCGGAAGTGCTCGATGACCTGGGTGGCCACGCGGATGGTGAGCACGCCGTCGGCGTCCACCCAGGCCACCCCTGCCTCCGGCTCCAGGTACGCGTGGTCCACAAACTGGGTCCGGTAGGTGCCCTCCACCACCACCTCCGCGCGGGCAAACCCGCTGGCCACGTCGCCCGTCTGGACGTTCCACCGCGCCAGGAGGTTGCTCCCGCTGTCGGGGTGCACGAGGGGAGCGTCCGGAGCCAGGGCGTCCAGGGGGTCGAACACGCCCGGAAGCGGTTCGTAGTCCACCTCGATCGCCCGTAGGGCCTCTTCCGCCGTCTCCTCCGACTCCGCGGCCACCAGGGCCACGGGCTCGCCCTGGTAGCGGACCCGGTCCTCGGCGAGCACGTGCAGCTTGGCCCGAAGAGGACCCACCTCCGTGGTCTGGCCGGGCACGTCCGTCCACAGCGTGTTGCGCGGCACGTCCCGGGCCGTGAGCACCGCCGCCACGCCTGGCAGGGAACGAGCCCGCGTGGTGTCCAAGCGCAGGATGCGGGCGGAGGGATAGGGAGACCGCAGTACCTTACCCACCAGCATCCCCGGCATCTCCCAGTCCGCGGCGTACGCGGTGCGGGCCAGCACTTTGTCCCACGCGTCGTGCCGCGGGATGGGTTTGCCGACCACGCGCCAGCCCGTGCGCTCGGCCAGTTCCCTAGCGCCCAAGGGACACCTCCCGCGCGTACGCCTCCACGGCGTCCAGGATCTTCGCGTACCCGGTGCAGCGGCACAGGTTGCCCGCCAGGGCCCGGCGGAGCTCTTCCCGCGTGGCAGCCGGGTGCTGCCGCAGGTAGGCGTACGCGGTCAAGACCATCCCGGGTGTGCAGAAGCCGCACTGCACCGCACCGTGCCGCACGAAGGCCTCCTGCAGCGGGTGCGGACGGCCGTCGGCCGACAGACCCGCCATCGTGGTCACCCGGGCGCCGTCCAGCCGGGCCGCCAGCACCAGGCAGCTGCTTACGGGTCGGCCGTCGAGGAGGACGGTGCAGGTGCCGCACACGCCCTCGTCACAGCCCTCCTTGACGTCCAGGGTGCCCAACTGGTCCCGCAGGACCGACAGCAACGTCCGGTGCGCGTCCACCTCCAGGTGCCGGTGTGTGCCGTTCAGCTCGAAGGAGATCGAAACGCGGGTGCGCTCCCTCACAGTAGCCCTCCCTCCCTGGCCCGGTTCAGCGCGCGCTCCAGCGCCCTGCGGGTGAGCACGTAGGTGAGGTGACGCCGGTAGCCGGCGCTGGCGTGCGGGTCGGACTCCGGCTCGACCCCCTCCGCTGCGGCCCTTGCCGCGCCCTCCACGCGGTCGGGGTCCGGGAGTTCGCCCGTCAGGCGGTCCTCCGCGCCGCGGGCCCGCACAGGGGTGGCGCCGACTCCCGCCAGCGCGACGCGCGCGTGGACGACCCTCCCGTCGCGGTCCAAGCGTACGCGCGCGGCCGCAGCCACGAGCGCGAAGTCTCCATAGCGCAGGGCGAACTCCTCCACCGCCCACCCCTCGCCGGGCTCGCGCACGGGTACCCGCACCTCGGTCACGAGCTCCGCGGGCTCTAGCGCCGTGGCGAGGGAGCCGCGGAAGAACTCCGGTGCCTGCACCGTGCGTCGGCCCTCCGGGCCCTCCAGCACGAGCTCTGCGTCCAGCGCCAGGGACGCCATGGGCAGCTCCGCGGCGGGGTCCGCGTGCGCCAGGCTCCCGCCAAGGGTGCCTAGGCTGCGGACTCGGGCGTTCCCGACCCACGCCGCGGCCTCCGACAGCAAGGGGCACAGGGCCCGGACGTCCTCGGACTCCTCCAGGGTGTGGTGCCGCACCAACGCCCCCAACACCAGGACGCCGTCCTCGCGGCGCAGGTGGGCGAGGGGCAGGTCGTTGATGTCCACCACCCGCTCGGGCTCCACGAGGCGCAGGTTCATCATGGGGACCAGACTCTGCCCGCCCGCCAGCACCTTGGCCCCAGGGCCACCCCGCCGCAGGCGCTCCACGGCCTCGGCCACGCTCGTGGCCCGTTCGTATCGGAAAGGGCGCGGCCCCATCAGACGTCCCAGCCTCCGTCCACCACGATCTCCTGGCCCGTGATCTGCCGGCTGTCGTCGGAGGCGAGGAACACCGCCGCGGCCGCGATGTCCTCCGCCGTGGAGAACCGGCGCAGGGCCATCTCCCGCACGTAGTCCTCGTGGACCTCTTCCGGGGTACGCCCCTGCTTGCGCGCCTTCTCCCGGATGATGCTGGTCATGCGGTCCCCCTCCACGACTCCGGGCACGAGCACGTTGACGTTCACGTTATACGGGCCCACCTCCAGCGCCAACGTCCGCGTGAGTCCCCGCACCGCCCACTTGGAGGACGAGTACGCAGCCCGGTACCGGTACCCGCGTAGTCCTGAAGTCCCACCCACGTTGATGATCTTCCCGTAGCGCTGGGCGATCATCACCGGCACCACGGCCTTGCAGCACAGGAACACGCCGTATAGGTTGCTGTTCAGGACGTAGTGCCAGTCCTCGGAGGCGATCTCGTGCAGTGGAGTCTCGACGGGCCCGATGACCCCGTGCGCGGTCACCAGGACGTCGATGCGGCCGAAGGCGTCCACGCACGACCGCGCCATGGCCTGGACGGAAGCCTCGTCCGTGACGTCCACGGGGAGCGGGACGACCCGCCGGTCGGGGAAGGCCGACCGGATCCGGTCCGCGTGCGCCTCCAGCGCCTCCCGGTCCCGGGCCGCGATTACCACGTGCCCCCCCTCCCGGGCGAAGGCCAGGGAGATGGCTCCCCCCATCCCCTTCGCTCCACCCGTCACGATGCACACCCGATCGCGCAGCTTCATGGCCGCCTCCTGCCTCACTCGGGCTCCAGATTGAGGAGCCGCGCGGGGTTGTCGCGCATCATCCGGGCCAGGGTGTCGAAGGGGACGCCTTCGTCCAGGAGCGCCGCTACCAGCATCCGCAACCCTTCCGGATGGGGCGGGCCGGACAGCTGGCCCAGGTCGGAGCTCAGGACCAGGTTCTGGCCGCCGAGCTCCTGGATCCACCGCGCGAGCTCCGCGGGCTTCTGTTCGTAGAAGATGGGCGACACGCACGACACCGCCACGTACTCCAGGAAGGCGCCCTTGCGCACGAACTCCTTCTGCTCCTCCAGGTCGTAGCGGGTGAGAGCCCAGTTCGCGTGGGTGACGAGGAACTTGCGGACTCCCCGGCGGGTCGCCTCGTCCAGGAGGAGGCGGGTCTCCTGTGGGCTCAGGTGGCCCGTGGCCAGGCACACGTCCGCCTCCGCCACCAGGTCCAGAATGGTGAGCACCTCGGGCTTCAGCTGCCCGTCCTCGTCCAGCACGGTCACCCCCGGACCCGGCAGCTGCTTGCGCGGCCGGCCCAGCTGAGGGTAGTCGGAGGTCTGGAAGTACTCCGCGTGCCACTTGGAGTGGTTGCTGGGCATCCAGATGACCTTGGCCCCGTAGTGGATGGCGGCCTGGACCACGTGCGGGTTGAGCGCGCCCACGGAGCGGTTCAGCACGATGCCCCCGAAAGCCTGGACACCCTCGACCATCTTGTTCACGTAGTACGCCCTCCCCGTGGTCAGGGAGTCGTGGTCCTTCAGCACGAAGCCGCGCATCCCGTACTGCAGCGCGCTGCGCGCCAGGTCCGCGTCGTCCAGGGGCCTGCGGAACAGCGCGGGGTGCGTGTGCGCGTGCATGTCGATGGCCCCGCGCAGCAGGTCCAGGTCCGGCCGGTCCATCCCCATCCCTCCCTTCCGGGTCACTCCGCGGCGTCGAACCGCCCCTCCCGCTTCATCTCCCGCAGGACGTCCTCCGCCGCCTCCAGGACGGCGTCGACCTCGCGCTCCGGGTGGGCTGCGGAGAGGAACCAGTGCTCGAAGTTGTCCGGGTGCACGAACACGCCCCGGAGGATCATGCGGTGCGCGAACTCGCTGAACAGGTCGCGGCGGGTGCCGGCGGCCTCCCGGTAGGTGCGGATCCGACCCCGCCGGGTGACGTACAGCTGGAGCATGGATCCCTCGCCCTGGACCAAGACCGGGACGTCCAGCCGCCCCGCCAGCTCCTGCAGGCCGGCCCGCAGGCGGGCACCCAGCCGGTCCAACGTCCGGTACACCTCTCCGCCGTCGCGCCGCAGGACGTCCAGGGTGGCCTTGGCCGCAGCCAGGCACAGGGGGTTCGCGTTGTAGGTGCCCGCGTGCCGGACCCTTCCGCCCTCCAGCAGCTGCATGATGTCCCGCCGGCCCACGAAGGCACCGATGGGCGCGCCGTTGGCCATGGCCTTGGCGAAGGTGGACAGGTCGGGGCGCAGGCCGTAAACCTCCTGCGCGCCACCGGGCGCCATGCGGAATCCCGTGATCACCTCGTCCAGCACGAACAGCACGTCGTTCTCCCGGCAGATGCGCTCCAGGGCCTGCAGGTAGCCGGGCTCGGGAGGGATGAACCCCTTGTTGGCCATCACCGGTTCGGTGATCACCGCGGCCAGCTCGTGCCGGTGGCGGCGGATCACGCGCTCGGCCTGCTCCAGGTCGTTCCAGACCGCCACCAGGGTGTGGACGTAGTGCTCCTCGGGGATCCCGGAGCCCACGGGCACCCGGACCGGCGCCTGCTCGGAGCCCACGGCGTCCAGGGGAGGGCTGACGCTCACCAGCACCCCGTCGTGGTTCCCGTGGTAGTGGCCCTCGAACTTCAGCACCTTGGGCTTCCCCGTGAACCCGCGGGCGAGCCGCAGGACGTGCAGGGTGGCCTCGGTCCCCGACGGCGTGAACCGGACCATCTCCGCGGTGGGCACCATCTGCTGGACGGCCTCCGCCACCTCCAGCTCCAACGCGGTGCAGGTCCCGTAGATGAGGCCCCGGGTCGCCTGCTCCTGCACGGCTCGGGTGACCTCGGGGTGGGCGTGTCCGAGGATCACGGGGCCGAAGGCCATCACGGTGTCCACGTAGCGGTTGCCGTCCTCGTCGAAGAGGTAGGCCCCCTCCGCGCGCGTGGTGTAGAAGGGGTACGGGTGAAAGGCCCGTCCTCCCCGCACC
>BEII01000147.1 GCA_002898935.1 bacterium HR32 | reverse complement strand
GTCCGCGTCCAGGCTGCGGACCACCCCGTCCTCCAGGTCCCAGTACCCCTCCCCGAAGGTGGCGCGCTTGGCGGTGATGAGCCGGGGGAACTCCCCGCCCAGCTCGTACACCATGACGCCCCCGAGCACCCGGTTCGTGTAGTCCACGTGCCGCACGTAGAAGTAGCGGTCTCCCGGTCCCCGGAAGAACACGTTCTGCTTCACGTTGGGGAAGATCTCCCGGAAGATGGACCGACGGATGAGCTCGTCTGCCCGCTCGTTCGCCCACGGCGTCACGTACTCGTTCACCGCGAAGGACGCGCCGGACACCACGAGGGCGAAGGCCCAGGTGGGCGCGAACACCCGCGCCAGGGACAGCCCCGCCATCCGCATCGCCACCAGCTCGCTGTCCTTGGCGAGGCGTCCCAGGCCCAGCAGGGACGCGAACAGCATGGAAACGGGAAAGGTGATGACCAGGATGTGCGGCATCTTGAAGAACAGCAGGCGGACCAGGTCGCCCACGGCCACCTGCCCGCGGGCCAGGTACTCGGCCAGCACGTACAGGATGTCGCCCACCAGGATGACGACGAAGCCCCCCACGCCCATGAGGAAGGGGGGCAGCAGCTCCCGCACCAGGTAGCGGTCCAGGGTTCGGATCAACCGCGCCTCACCGCCTGCGGTTCGCCCACTCCGCCCGCAGCTGTTCTGGGGTGGTGGCCTCGAGCGACCGCTGGACGAACTGTGACAGGTTCACCTCCCCGCGCTCCAGGGCGGGCAACCGCGCCGCGAAGTGCCGGACCAATAGGAACCCTTGGGCGAAGGCCGTCTCGACGGCGTCGTTCTGCTCCTGGGGTCCGGGGAACAAAAGCCGCGCCTCCAGCGCCCGCACCAGGCTCTCCCGTACCACCTCGGGCCACGACCGGAGCCCGCGGGCCTGGGCCACGTCCTTCACCAGCTCGTAGGCGGCCTCCAGGCGCTGCGCCGCCGGCTCCGCCGCGGCCACCGCGGGCACCACCGCGGCCCGAAGGAAGGCGCGGAGCACGCCCCGCGTGTTCGGGCCTGCGGACGGTCCTACCACCACGTGCAGGACCCCCTCCGCGGAGAAGGACTCCACCGAGTCCCGGGGGCCGAGGAGGTTCGGCACCACCACCATGCGGGCGAACGGAAGGCTCGACAGCCGCAGGTAGGCTGTGGCCTGGCGCAGGCGCTCCTCCAGCCCGTCGCGGTAGTGGGCCGCCTCGCGGTCGTGCTCCTCCCTCGCCCGCGCCCAGAGCTCCCGACCCGCAGCGGCGTACAGCTCCCGGACCAGTTCGTCGAGGCCCCTCAGCCGCGCGGGCGCGGACTCCGCAGGCGGGGACGGCGATGTGGCAGTGGGCGCGGGGGAAGCTGCGGCCCGGGGGGGCGGGGAAGCCCGCGAGCCCGCGGCCGCCTGCGGGCCTGGGGTCGGCTCGGGGACGGGGATGGGGGAGGCGGCCAGGCGCAACTCCCCGTCGAGCCAGAACGCGAACTCCACCAGGTCTCGAGCGCTCACAGGACGGTCGGCGAAGAAGGCCCGCAGGCGCCGCGCGATCTCCGGCGCCTGGCGGCTCGCCTGGTCGCGCGCAGCCCGCTGTTCCTCCGAAAGGGGCTGCAGCACGCGCTCCGGCGCCCCGACCACCCAGTCGAGGGAGGCGGCGTACACCCGGACGTCCGCGGCTGCGCTCAGCCGGTTGCGCAGCTGGTTCTCCACCTGCGCCGCCGCCTGCACCACCGCACCCGTGCTGAACGTGAAGCTGGTCGTCCCGGTGAGGCTGTTGCCGGCTCGGTCCCGGCCGGTTACGCGGACCGTGTACCGGGTGTTCGGCCGCAGGTCCGCGGGCAGGAAGGTCAGCACCCGGTCCCCGTCCGACCACGTCCCCGCACCCCACAGGAGGCTCGGGGTCGCTTCCAACTGGACCGAGCCGGTGGACATGGGCTCGCTGAAGGTGATGGTGATGCGGGCGTCCTGCACGTCCTCCGCGTTGTTGGCGGGCTGGGTGGACACGATCTGGGGTGGGGTGGTGTCCGTGGCCGGCGACCGGAGTAGGTTGGACTCCGCGCAGCCGGCGACGAGCGTGCACAGGACGATCCACCGGAGCCAGCGCACCCTCCTCCCTCCCTTCAGGGGACCTGCACGCGCAGGGTGAGCGTGACCACGTCGTAGTCCGCAGGCGCGTCGCCCTCGGGGTCCTGGAACTGCCGGTACAGCTCCCGGCTGGGGTCGAACCGGACAAAGCCCAGCGCGTCCCCGCTCCCCGCCCCGAGGGCGTCCAGAACCCGGTAGCCGCGGTCCGTGGTCACCACGTTCACCTTCAGGGCGCTGTGCAGCGCTCCCAGCAGCGTCAGCGGGATCTCCGCCTGGAACGTCCGGCCATCTGCGGCCAAGCTCGCCCGGGTGTACGGCTCGGGCGGCAGGGTGAACCGGAACAGCAGCGGCGGAGGGTCCGGGACCCGCACCGCGGCGAAGAAGAACCGCCGCCGCTGCAGCAGCAAATAGTGGCTCCAGTTGCGCCCGTCCGGTTCAGGCCCGGAGAGCAGGTGCGGGGTGGTGTTGAACGCTACGTAATAGTTCCCCGCCTCCGGGCCGTCCTGGAGCCGGCCGGCTACGGTGACGGTCACCACCAGCACCCGCGGGTCCACCACCGCGGCCTGCGCGCCGAAGGCTGCAGCGAGTCCCAACGCCAGGCTAGCCCACGCGATCCAAGCCCTCACAGACTCCTCCCCGACGCTCCGCGCATCCCGTCCCGGCGCACACCCCTAGTATCCCCGACCCCCTGACGCCCTGTCCTGCCCGGATGGGGGCGAGGCGAGCCACCCCAGTAGCCACCCTGCGGCCCCGGCCACCAAGCACGTGCCCGTCCACATCTGCGCCGACCATCCCAGACCTGCGACGTTGGGCACCGCGAACCCCCCGCCCGTCCCGTACAGCACGTCCACGGCCCCCAACTGGGCCACCACCAGAAAGCTCGTGGCCGCGTACGCGAAGCCCACACAGGCGGCTAGCACGGGCAGCTCGCGGCTTTGCGCCCTCCGAAGGCGGGCCGCCAGCAGGTCTGCGACCAGGCCGGTGGCGCACGCCGCAGCCACGAAGGCGAACTGCCCCCGCAGGCTCGCCACGAGCGTCCCGTTGAGCCCCACGAGGACGGTGAACGCCCCCGGGGGAAGCGGGCCGGACCGCAGCAGGGCCACCACGACCCCCGCCACCAGAGACGCCTGCAGGACCAAGCTCGCCAGCCCGACGGCTTCGCCGAAGTAGAACAGCCCGTACCGGTACGTTTGCAGGCCGGTGCGCAGGAAGCCCGCGGACGGCCAGGGGTCCACGTACGGGTGCAGGAACTGGGTGAGATACGTGAACGTGGACAGCACCAGGAGCCCTCCCAGGACGCGCGGCCACCCGGCTGCGGCCGCGGACCACGCCAGCCACACGAGGGCTCCTGCCTGCAGCAGGGCAGGGGGTCCCACGAGACCGGGCAGCGACTCCAGCCGCAGGAAGCTCGTCCCTGGCGTCCGCGCGGCCCCTGAAGCGGTCCCCCAGAGCCAGGCCGCCACCGCCAGGAGCGCTGCGGCCACGTCGTACGCGGTCTGCGGGGGTGGTTTCTGGCCCCCGATCCGGAACCTGGCCCACCGAAAGAGGGTCGAAAGCGCGGCGCCGACGAGCCCCAGGAGATACGGGAGGTGCCAGAGGCTCAGCCCTGTCGCGAAGTGCGGCGGTCCGGGCCGGCTGCTGCCGGGCCTGGGGAACACCGGCGCGTCGGAGACCAGGTGGTTGTGCGCCCAGCCGTCGGCGTACAAGCCGACCACGGCCAACGCCAGCCACCCCAGCGTCCACGCGGCCCGGACGGTGGGAGGCTCCGCCGCGGGCGCCCGTGGCGGTGCCGCCAGCATGGTCTAGTCGAACCCCCAGGAACTCACGCGCCGCGGGGTCACCTCGACCACTACGCTCCCTGGCGGTTCCACCGCGGCGTCCTCCGGGTACTGGGGGTACTTGCGGTACAGGAGCGCCCGGACCCTCCGGAACAGCGGCCCGGACCGCACGACCCGCGCGGTCCCTTCCACCAGGACCCCGACCAGCCGGCTCCAGTCCTCGGTGTACACGTCCACCACCACGCAAACCCGCGGGTTCTGAAGGAGGTTTCGCACCTTGCGGCTCGTCCCTTCCGTGGCGAAGTACAGCTTTCCGCCGACCCACACGTGGCACACCGGCACCACGTGGGGCCGGCCTGAGCGGTCAGCGGTCGCCACCCGGCACACCCGCTCCCGCTCCAACAAGCGCACCAAGTCCTTCCTGAGCCGCACCCAGACTGTCCGATTCGTCAGGCTGGGCTCCAACCCTTCGCCATGCCGTACACTGGACCGCGTGAGGGCGTTCGTCACCGGTGCCACCGGGTTTGTGGGCAGCCACCTAGCGGAACGCCTCTTGGCCGCTGGGTGGGCGGTCCGGGGACTGGTCCGGCCAGGGCGGGAGGCCGCGCTGCCTGCAGGGGTCGAGCCGGTGCGGGGGACCCTCGACGACCTCCCGGCCCTGCGGCAGGGCTGCGCCGGCTGCGAGGTGGTGTTCCACGTGGCGGCGGAACTGGACGGGGACGCGCCGCGGGAGCGGGTGCTGCACGTCAACGTGGGAGGGACGGAGAACGTCCTGCGGGCCGCCGAGGAGGCGGGCGTACGGCGCTTTCTGTTCACCAGCTCGGTGGCGGTGTACGGCGAGTCGGCCCCGGAAGCGGCGGGGGAGGACACGCCCCTGCGCCCCACGGGCGTGTACGGGGAGTCCAAGGTGCTCGCGGAAGACCTGTCGTTTTCGCACCACGCGCGCGGACTCGTGGAGGTGGTGGTGCTGCGACCCTGCTTCGTGTACGGCCCTCGGGACCGCCGCTTTACCCGCACCCTGGTGCGGGTCCTGCGGGGCGGCTGGTTCCCCGTGGTAGCGGGAGGGAGCGCGCCCCTGGACGTGGTGCACGTGGCGGACGTAGTGGAGGCCCACCTGCTCGCCGCTGTGAGCCCTCAGGCGGCAGGCCGCGCGTACAACGTCACCGACGGCGCCCGGCGGACCATCCGCGAGCTCCTCCGGATCGCCTCCCGCGCGCTCGGCGTGCGGGTGCGGGAGATTCCGGTACCTGCGTGGGCCGTGGGTCCTGCCGCGGTGACCCTCCGGGGGCTGGCGCAGCTGTTCCGGGTGCCTGGGGCCCACCTCCTGAGCCCGGGAAACCTGCGCGCCATGCTGGCGCCACACCACTTCTCCATCGCCCGGGCGCGGGCTGAACTCGACTACGCGCCGCGGTACCAGGCGGAGACTAGCCTACCCGACGTGCTCGCGCGGCTGTCCTGATGCCCTGGGAGCGCTACCGGGGTGCTCTGCCCGAGTGGGAGTCCTGTGAGGCGGCGTGCAGCACGCCCGCGCCCAAGGCGGTCCGCCTCTTCCCGTCGCGCCTTCCGGAGTCGGAGTTGCTCCGGCGGCTCGCCGCCCAGGGGTTCGTCCTGGAACCCCTC
>BEII01000146.1 GCA_002898935.1 bacterium HR32 | reverse complement strand
TCTCGGGCGCTGCGCGCGCCGGTGGCGGTCCTGTCCACTTCAGGGACCGCCGCGGCCAACCTGCTGCCCGCGGTCCTCGAGGCCCGCTACGGCGGGGTGCCGCTCGTGGTCCTCACCGCGGACCGGCCCCACGAGCTGCGGGAGTTCGGGGCGCTGCAGGCCGTAGACCAGCTGCGCCTGTTCGGGCCGCACGCGAAGTGGTTCGCGGATCTGCCCGTGCCCGAAGCGGACGAGCGAGCCCTGCGCTACGCCCGTAGCCTCGCCGCGCGGGCGGTGGCGGAGGCCGTGGCCGCGCCGCCGGGACCCGTCCACCTCAACGTCCCGCTCCGCGAGCCGCTGGTCCCGGTCCCGGCGGAGCTCCCGCCCGTCCCCGAGGAAGTCCTTTGGGGCCGGCCGGAGGGCCGCCCGTATACCTCCGCGTTCTTGAGCCGTCCCCTGCCAGACCCCGCGGCCGTGCGGGCGGTGGCCGAGGCGGTGGGCCGAACCGAACGCGGGGTGATCGTGTGCGGTCCCTTGGACCTGCCGGGCTTCCCGCAGGCGGTGGCTTCCCTGGCCCGAGCTTGCGGCTACCCCATCCTCGCAGAGCCCCTCGCGCAGCTGCGGTGCGGCTCGCACGACCGGTCCTGCGTGGTGCAGGCGCACGAGCCCCTGCTCAGGGTCCGGCAGGTGGCGGAGTGGTTGCGGCCCGAGGTGGTGTTGCGGTTCGGCGCCACGCCGACCTCGCGGACGGTCCAGGGGTTCCTCGCCCGCTGCGCAGACGCGCTCCAGGTCGTCGTCCGGCCTGCGGGGCCCTGGCAGGACCCCGACCACGTGGTGCACACCGTGGTCGCAGCGGACCCGGAAGCCTTCTGCGCCGCGCTCGTAGAGCAGCTCGCCCCCCGGGCTGGCAGCCCGTACCTGGAAGCCTGGTGCGCCCTGGGCGAGGCCGCGCAGGATGCCCTGGACCGCCGCGTGGCGCAGGTGGCGGAGCCGTTCGAGGGCAGGGTGTTCTGGGAGCTCAGCGACCTCCTCCCGGACGGCTGTCTGCTGTTTGTGGGCAACAGCATGCCGGTGCGGGACCTGGACGCGTTCTTGCGCCACAGCCCGAAGCGGATCCGCGTTCTGGGGAACCGTGGCGCGAGCGGGATCGACGGGGTGGTGAGCAGTGCCCTCGGTGCCGCCGCGGTGGCCGCGGGCCCGGTGGTGCTGGTGGTGGGCGACATCTCCCTGTACCACGACCTCAACGGCCTACTGGCGGCCAAGCGGTTCGGGCTGTCGGCGCTGGTAGTCCTCCTGAACAACGATGGAGGTGGGATCTTCTCCTTCCTCCCCCAGGCAGAGTGGGGCGAGGCGTTCGAGGAGGTGTTCGGGACCCCGCACGGCCTGGAGTTCCGCCCTGCGGTGGAGATGTTCGGGGGCCAGCACCGGCAGGTGCAGGACTGGGCGGAGTTCCGCGCGGCGGTCCGGGAGGGGCTTGGGGAGGGAGGCCTGCAGGTGGTCGAGGTACGCACCGACCGGGCCCGGAACGTGGCGCTGCACCGGGCGGTGTGGGAGGCGGTGGAGCAGGCGGTGGAAAGAACAGCCGTGGTACACGGGAGGTGAGCGCGTGCAGATCGCCTGGAAGCAGGTTCGGGAGTACACCGACATCCTGTACGAGCACGGCCTGGAGGATGCGCGTGGGATCGCCAAGGTGACCATCAACCGCCCGGAGGTCCGCAACGCCTTCCGGCCGGAGACGGTGATGGAGATGATGGACGCCCTGAGCCACGCCCGGGACGACGCCTCCATCGGCGTCGTCCTGCTCACCGGCGCGGGCCGGGAAGCCTTCTGCTCGGGAGGGGACCAACGGGTGCGGGGCCACGGCGGGTACGTGGGCGGGGACCGGATCCCGCGGCTCAACGTACTGGACCTGCAGCGGCTGATCCGCACTCTACCGAAGCCGGTGATCGCCCTGGTGGCAGGCTACGCCATCGGCGGCGGGAACGTGCTGGCCACGGTGTGCGACCTCACCATCGCCGCGGACAACGCGATCTTCGGCCAGACGGGGCCCAAGGTGGGTAGCTTCGACGCAGGCTACGGTTCCACGTACCTGGCCCGTATCGTGGGCCACAAGAAGGCCCGGGAGATCTGGTACCTGTGCCGTCAGTACACCGCCCAGCAAGCGCTGGAGATGGGGCTCGTGAACACCGTGGTACCGCTGGACCGCCTTGAGGAGGAAGGAGTGCGCTGGGCGCGGGAGATCCTGGAGAAGAGCCCGCTCGCCATCCGGCTGCTCAAGGCGGCCTT
Organism: bacterium HR32; assembly: GCA_002898935.1. Classification (GTDB taxonomy): domain Bacteria; phylum Sysuimicrobiota; class Sysuimicrobiia; order Sysuimicrobiales; family Sysuimicrobiaceae; genus Tepidifontimicrobium. The sequence continues at coordinate 3,224 of BEII01000146.1, read as the reverse complement.
TAACGCGGACACGGACGGGCTCGCGGGCCTCCAGCAACTGGGCGGCGACGCCACCCTGCTGTACTACCTGACGGACGAAGCCAAAGAGGGCCGGGATGCCTTCCTCGAGAAGCGCAAGCCCAACTTCTCCAAGTTCCCCCGCTTCCCCTGACGCCAGAGGCTGGCGGGTCTGGTGGCTCGCGGCGCGGCCCGCGACCCTGCCGGCCGCGGTGGCGCCGGTGATCGTCGGGAGTGCCACCGCCGCCGGCGCGGGGTCGTTCCATCTCCCGGCGGCGCTCGGCGCGCTGTGGGTGGCGCTGTGGATACAGGTGGGCACCAACCTCGCGAACGACGCCGCGGACTTCCTGCACGGCGCGGACCGGGAGGGCCGGCGAGGACCCCTTCGGGTGACCGCCGGTGGCCTGCTGCCCCCCGAACGCGTCTGGCGTGGCGCGTGGCTGGCCTTCGGGCTGGCGTGCGCCGCGGGGCTCTATCTGGTGTGGCTGAGGGGCTGGCCCCTGGTGCTGGTGGGGCTCGGGTGCGTGGCGGCAGGGATGGCGTACACCTCCGGGCCCCGGTTCGGCTACCGCGGGCTGGGAGAGCTGTTCGTGTTCCTGTTCTTCGGGCTGGTGGCCACCGCAGGTACCGACTTCGTCCAGACCGGCGCCCTTCGCGCGGAAGCCGTGGCCGCGGCGGTGCCCGTCGGGCTTTCGTGCACCGCCATCCTCGTGGTGAACAACCTGCGGGACATCCCCACGGACGCGGCTGCGGGCAAGCGTACCCTCGCGGTGCGACTGGGTGCGGAGGCCACCCGGCTCCTGTACGTGGGCTGCTGGCTCGTGGCGCTGGTGTGGCCAGCCGCCCTTCGGTCGATGGGCCTCGTGGGCGAGCGGTTCTGGCTGCCCTGGCTCTCCGCGCCCCTGGTCGGACACGCAGCGGTCGGGGTCTGGAGGGAGGAGGAGCCAGCTGCGTTGAACCGCTCGCTGCGCGAGACGGCACGGCTCCACCTGCTCTACGGCGCCCTGTGGGCGCTCGCGCACCTGCCGTGACGCTCGCCGACCCCCTGTTCCACCGCGCCCGCACGAGCCCGGACCGCCTCGCCCTGCGGGCAGGCGGAGTGAGCCTGTCGTTTGGGGACCTCGAGACGCGCGTGCGGGCGGCCGCGGGTCGGCTCGCCGGGCTTGGCGTCCGCCCGGGCGACCGGGTGGCCGTCCTGTTGGGCAACGGGGTTCCGTTCGCGGTGCTGGTTTGGGGCCTCGCGCGGCTGGGGGCGGTGAGCGTGCCGCTGTCCACGCGGCTCGCGCCCCCCGAGCTTCGGAACAGGCTCGCCGACTGTGAGCCGTCGCTGCTGGTCACAGAACCCGCGCTGCTCGAGCGGGCCCGGCAGATGCACGGGGTGTCCGTGGCGTGCGTGGATCCAGAGCACCCGGACCTCTTGCCCGACGCTCCGACCCAGCCCGTACGGCTGCGGCTCCGCCATCCGGAGGGCGCGCCTCAGGGAATCCTGTACACCTCCGCCACCACCGGAGACCCCAAGGGCGTCGTACTGACCTTCGGCAACCATGTGTGGAGTGCGGTGGCCGCCAACTTGCAACTGGGCGCGGGCCCGCAGGACCCCTGGCTCGTGGTCCTGCCCCTGTACCACGTGGGGGGGCTCGCGGTGCTCTGGCGCGCGGCGCTTGTGGGTGCCGCCGTGGTCCTGCACGAACGCTTCGACCCGGAACGCTTCTGCGCGGAGGTCACAAGCGGCACGGTGGCCTTCACCTCCGTGGTGCCCACCATGCTGCTGCGCGTGCTGGACGTCTGGGGGGCGGGAAGACCGCCTGCACGCTTGCGCGCCGTGCTGGTGGGCGGGGGGCCGATCCCGCCGGAGCTGGTGGTCAGGGCAGCGGCCGCGGGCTGGCCGGTCGCGCCCACCTACGGCCTCACCGAAGCTGCCTCTCAGGTGACCACGTTGCGGCCCGAGGAGGCCGCCTCTCGGCCGCAGTGCGCAGGCAGGCCCCTGTACCCTCTCCAGGTGCGGGCGGGGCCGGCTCGGGACCGGCCCGCGGAGATCGAAGTCCGTGGCCCCACGGTCATGAAGGGCTACTATGGACGGCCGGCGGACACCGCGCGGGCGCTCAGGGGAGGCTGGCTGCGCACCGGTGACGTGGGCTACGTGGACCCGGAGGGCTACCTGCACGTGGTGGACCGGCGCCTGGACCTGGTGGTCTCCGGGGGCGAGAACGTCTACCCCGCGGAGGTGGAGCGGGTGCTGCGCAGCCACCCCGGGGTCCAGGACGCGGCGGTGGTGGGAGTCCCGGATCCCCGTTGGGGCCAACGGCCGGTGGCGTTCGTCCAGCCCGTGCCTGGGGCAGCGCCCGGGGAGGCGGAGCTACGGGCCTTCTGCCGGGAGCGCCTGGCGGCCTTCAAGGTACCGGACCGGATCTGGACGGTGCCAGACCTGCCGCGCGCAGGTCTCGACAAAGTCCGCCGGTCCGTGCTGCGGCAGGAAGCACAGCGGCTGCTCCGCGCCGCGAGCAGCTCGGGCGCTGTGCTACACTGGCCGTGGTCGTCTTCCCAAGAACACCTCGAAAGGAGCGGACCCATGGCCGAGATTACGCGGACGGCATCCGCCAGCTGGACGGGGGACCTGCGCACCGGCACCGGCCGCGCCAGCACGCAGAGCGGCGCGCTGCAGGACGCGGTCGTCACCTACCCTTCGCGGTTCGAGTCGGGTCAGGGGTCCAACCCGGAGGAGTTGATCGCAGCCGCCCACGCGGCGTGCTTCAGCATGGCGCTCGCGGGCCGGCTCACCCGGGAGGGCACGCCGCCCGAACGGGTGGAGACCCGTGCCACCGTCACCCTCCAGACCGGTGAGGCGGGTGCCCGGATCACGCGGGTGCACCTGCAGACCCGGGCCAAGGTCCCGGGCTTGGACCCTGCGAAGTTCCGGGAGGTCGCGGAAGCAGCCAAGGATGGCTGTCCAGTTTCGCAGCTGCTGAAGCCCGGCCTGGAGTCCCTGACTTTGGACGCGGAGCTCGTGTCCTAGCGGGCAGGCGGTTTGACCACCGCCGCCCGGGGCGGTAGAATCTTCAAGGTTGTTGAGTTAACTAGTCAAGAATTTTAGGTGGACCGAAACCGATGAGCGAGCGCGCACCCGAGCTGGTCATCCGCAACCTGCGGGCGAAGGTCGAGGACCTGGACCGGGAGATCCTCAAGGGGGTGAACCTGGAGGTCCGGACAGGTGAGATTCACGCCATCAT
>BEII01000145.1 GCA_002898935.1 bacterium HR32 | reverse complement strand
AAGAACACCACGAAAAAGACCAGGGTCACACCGAAGGCCACCTTGGACAGGATCCCGAGCCCGAACCACAGCGTGAAGATGGGCGCCAGGACGATGCGCGGCATGGCGTTGGCCACCTTCACGTACGGGTCGAAGACCCGCGACAGTGCGGGGGAGAGCGCGAATGAGAACCCCACCACCACGCCCAGCACGGAGCCCACGAGGAACGCCAGCACCGTCTCTACGGTGGTGACGTAGATGTGGCCGTACACCTCGCCGGAAGTGAACCACCGCACCACCCGGGCCAGGATGGCCGAGGGCCGGCTGAAGAAGAAGGGGTCGAGCCACCGCAGGTGGCTGGCGAGCTCCCACCCGGCCACGAAGGCCGCCAGGACCCCCACCTGGACGGCCCGCAGCCCCCAGCGGGCTTCAGCGGGCGCGGCCGTACGCACGCATCACCTCGCCCCGCAACAGTTCCCAGATCCGCCGGAACACCTCTGCGAACCGCGGGTCCAAGCGCACCTCGGTCACGTCCCGCGGCCTCGGCAGGTCCACGGGGAACTCGCCTACGGGTCGGGCCGCGGGCCCGGCGGACAGCACCACCACCCGGTCGCTCAGGGCGATGGCCTCCTCCAGGTCGTGCGTCACGAACAGCACGGTCTTGCGCTCCTCCTGCCAGATCCGAAGCAGGTCGTTCTCCATGAGCTGCCGGGTCTGTACGTCCAGCGCTGCGAAGGGTTCGTCCATCAGCAGGATCTCCGGGTTCACGATGAGGTTCTGCGCGAGCGCCACGCGCTTGCGCATGCCCCCGGACAGCTGGTGCGGGTAGCGGTTCTCGAACCCCCTTAGCCCCACCCGGGCCAGCCACGCGCGGCTCAACCTGCGGGCTTCCTCCCGCGGCACCCGCCGGAACACGAGCCCCAGCATGACGTTCTCCTCCGCGGTCTTCCACGGGAGCAGGACGTCCTGCTGGAACAGGTAGGCGGCGCGCCGGTTCAGCCCGGTCAGGGGCGCTCCGAACACCTCCACCCGGCCGGAGTCCGGCGGCAGCAGGCCTGCCACGAGGTTCAGCAGCGTGGACTTGCCGCAGCCCGTGGGCCCCACGAGGGCGACGAACTCGCCGGCCCGCACCTCCAGGTCCACGTCCTCCAGGGCCACGTAGGTGCCGCCGTCGGGCGTGCGGAAGGACCGGCGGCAGCCAGCTAGGCGCACCGCGGCCACCCCGGGGGGCGAGACCAACCTCATACCACCCCTGCCTCCCGCAGCCGCTTGACCTCCTCCGCCGAGAGGCCCAGCAGGTCCCGGAGCACGGCCTCGGTGTGCTCCCCGAGCTGCGGGGCCGGGCCCGGGTTCGGAAGCGGTGTCGCCTCCAGCCTCGGCACCGGTGCTTGCATGACCACCCTCCCCACTCCGGGGTTGTCCACCTCCACCAGGGACCCGCGCGCCCGGAAGTGCGGGTCCTGCAGCACGTCGGCCGCGGAGTACACCGGGCCCGCGGGCACGCCGAACCGCTCCAGCTTCGCCAAGAGCTCTGCGGCGGTGTGCTCGCGCACCCACGCGCCGATGGCCTCGTCCAGCTCCTCCTGGTGTCGGCCCCGCGCCTCGTGGGTGGCGTAACGGGGGTCGGTTTTCCACTCCGGCCGGCCCATGGCGTCCGCGAGGCGCGCGAACACCCCGTCCGCGTTGGCGGCCACGATCACCCACTTCCCGTCCTGAGTCTCGTACAGGTTGCTCGGCGCCACCCCGGGCAGCACGGAGCCGCTGCGTTCGCGCACGGCACCGGTGACGCTGCACTCCGCGACCACGCTCTCGAGGACCGCGAGCACCGCGTCCGTGATGGCCACGTCCACCACCTGGCCGCGGCCACCCTTCACCTCCCGCTCCCGCAGGGCCAGCAGCGCACCCAGGGCGCCGAACATCCCGGCCAAAGTGTCGCCGATGCTGATCCCCACCCGCGGGGGCGGCCGGTCCGGGAAACCGACCAGGTAGCGCAACCCACCCATGGCCTCCGCCACGCTGCCGAAGCCCGGGCGGTCGCGGTAGGGCCCGGTCTGCCCGAACGCGGAGATGCGGACCACCACGAGGCCCGGGTTGCGCTCCCACAAAGCCTCGGGGCCGAGCCCCCAGGCCTCGAGGGTCCCGGGGCGGAAGTTCTCCACGAGCACGTCGCAGCGCTCCGCCAGCCGCCGCGCCAGCTCCTGCCCTTCTGGCCGGCGCAGGTCCACCGTGACGCTTTTCTTCCTGCGGGCGATCACCGGCCACCAGAGGGAGCGGCCCTCGAACAGGGCCACACCCCACCGGCGCATGGCGTCGCCCTGGCCAGGAGGTTCAAGCTTGATGACCTCCGCGCCGTAGTCGGCCAGCAGCTGGGCGCAGTACGGGCCCGCGATGAAGCTGCCCAGCTCCAGAACACGGATTCCACTGAGCGGTGCGCGCACGGACATGGCGGCGTACGGTGAGTAGGGTTTCGCACCCTCCCCCGCGGATCCTGCACCGCGGCGCTAGATCACCCCAAAAATCGCTGCGCGATTTTTGGGGTGATCTCGTGTGCCCGAAGGATTTTTCGGGACAGGCCCCTAGACGGCGGTGAAGCCTCCGTCCACCGCCAGGACCTGGCCTGTGACGTAGCGGCTGGCCTCCGAGGCGAGGAACAACGCCACGCCCTTGAGGTCGCCGGCTTGTCCGAGCCGGCCCAGAGGTACCTGCGCCACCACCCGGTCGCCCACGCGCTCCAGCAGCTTCCCGCTCATCCGGGTGGGGAAGAACCCGGGGGCGATGGCGTTCACGGTGATCCCGTAAGGCGCCAGCTTCACCGCCAGGTCCCGGGTGAGCGCGATGAGGCCGCCCTTGCTGGCCGCGTACCCCACCGCGTCCAGCACGTCCGGCCGGGTGCCCACGAGCCCGGCCACGGACGCCACGTTCACGATCCGCCCCCACCCTGCGGCCCTCATCACCGGGACCACAGCCTGGGTCACCAGGAAGGTGCCCGTCAGGTTCACCTCCAGGACCTGCCGCCACCGATCCAGGGGCATCTCGTCCAGCGGCGCTCCCCAGCTCACGCCGGCGTTGTTGACCAAGACGTCCAGGCGGCCGAAGCGGTCCACCGCGGCTCCCACCAGAGCCCTTGCGCCGGTGGGGTCCGCCACGTCGCACTCCACGGCGGCCACCTCCACCCCCAGGTCCCTGAGGTGTGCCTCCGCGGGCTCGAGCCACTGCGCCCGCCGCGCGGCCACCACCACGCGGGCCCCCGCCTCGCCCAGCGCCTCCGCGATCTCCAGGCCCAGGCCGCGGGACCCACCCGTCACCACCGCCACCCGCCCCGAAAGGTCAAACAGTTCGCGCACGTGTGCCATCCTACACCTCCAGCCCGCCCGCCTGGGCCGCCAGACGCTTGACGCGGTCCAGGTCGTAGTCCATGAGCACCGTCAGCTTCTGGGCCTCCAGCGAGCCCTCCGCGTGAATGGCCAGCACCTCCAGGTAGCCGCCCAGGTCCGAGGCCACCAGGTCACGGATGAGGTTCATCATCCGGAGCCGCGCCTCCCCCGACACCCCTGCCCGCCCCTGCAGGTACGGCTCGATGAGCCTCCACAGCTCGGGGTTCGCGCGGTCCTCCTCCGCGGGGCCCGTGACCACCAGCCCCCCGGCGATGTCCTGCACGTCCCGCACCCCGTCGTGGTAGCCGCGCGCGAACGCGTACTTGGCCGCGTTGGTCAACACCACGTTCGGCACGAAGATGCCCTCCTCGAACCGGCCTTCCACCGCCGCGGCCGTGCTGAGCCCCCGGACCGTCTCGGCGTACATCACCAGCCGGGCCAGCTTGTCGCGGACGTGCCCCGCGCCCGCGATCCCCTGGGCCTCCGCCATCCACGCCGCCGCGCCCACCAACAGCTCCAGCAACGGCGTCTTGTACGAGATGGCGGTGAACCGGTGGAACTCCACGAAGGTCTTCGCCAGCGGGCCCGCGTACGCCCACTGCCCGCACAGGAACACCCGCTCCCACGGGACGAACACGTCGTCGAACACCGTGAGCGACTCCGTAATCGCGTACCGGCTGCTCAGCGGGTTGTCGAAGGCGCTGGTGGCCCCGAAGCCCCGCGGGCTGGCCACGAAGGTTAGCCCTGGCGTGTCCGCGGGCACCGCGAACGCCACCGCGTAGGCCGCGTCCCGCTCCGTCATGGCTCGGGTGGGCAGCACCAGCACCTCGTTGCTGTAGACCGCGTTGGTGGTGTGTGCCTTCGCACCCCGCACCACGATGCCGTCCGCGGTCTCCCGGACGCACCGCACGTACAGGTCCGGGTGCGGCTGGTCCGCCGGCCGTTTGCCCCGGTCGCCCTTCACGTCGGTCTGCGCCACCGCCATGGCCAGGTCCCCGTCCCGGCACCGCTCGTAGAAGGCCTGCACCCGCGGGAGGAACGAGGTCCCCAGGTCTCGATCCATCTGCGCGCAGACGATGTGCAGGGCGAACAGGGCGTCGGTGCCGATCTCCTTGATGAGCGGCACGAAGGACCGCGCCTCCCGGGTGACCCGCTCGATCAGGTCGCGCCGGCGCAGCAGGTCCTCGGGGCCCCGGGGCACGTGGAAGTACCGGCTGTACACCTGCCCCGTCTGGGGATCCCGTACCGTGAACGTGGGGTCCTGGGCGTGTTCGTGCGCGAGCCGGAAGTCCACCGCGCACACCCCCGCGCCCTTCCGCAGGTGCGGGTGGCTGGTCACGTCCTCCACCCGCTCGCCCCGGTAGTACACCCGCCGCCCGTCCCGCAAGCTGGCCAGGTACTGTTCCGCGGTGCGCATGGGCCCTCCCCACCACCGGTCTGGACCGACCCGGCGCTACGGCCTGGCCCCATGATACGGTGGCCGAAGGCCGTTGGGGTGGTCCTAACCGCTACCGGGTCTTCGGGAGCGCGGCCTGGACGGCCTCCACCAGCTCGCGGAGGGTGTAGGGCTTGCGCAGGAACCCGGCTACGCCGCGCCGCAGGATGCTGGCGGCCGTGGCCTCGTCCATGTACCCGCTGCTCACCAGCACCCGCACCTCCGGGTCCACCTCCCGGAGGGCTTCGAACACCGCGCGGCCGTCCATCCCGGGCATGACCATGTCGAGGATCACGAGTCGGACCTGATCGGCCTGCTCCCGGAAGAGGCGGACGCCGTCCGGACCGCTGGTCGCCGTGAGGACGCGGTAGCCCCTGCGGGTCAGCACGTCACGGATGAGCTGGCAGAGCGCCTCCTCGTCGTCCACCACCAGGAGGAGGGGGCGGTCCGCGGCCTCTGCGTCCTGAGGCCGGGGCTCGGACTCCGGGGTTCGGCCGTGGGGCGGGAGCGGAGCCGGTTCTCCCGAGTCAGGGCCCACGCGGAGGCCCTGCCCCGTCCGAAGCGGGAGTCCCTGGCGGCCCGGCATGTCGAACCGCAGCGGAGCAAGCTTCGTGCCACAACGGGCACGCGGGGCCGCAGGCCTCAGGCTGCCGTACCCCGAGAGAGCGCCTCAGTGGGCGAGTGGGGCCTAGCCTCCGCCATGCC
>BEII01000144.1 GCA_002898935.1 bacterium HR32 | reverse complement strand
GCGCCGCGGTCCGCCCGGACCCGGACGTTGGGCGCCAGCTCCAGGGTCAGGACGTCGTCCTGCACGTCGAGGATGGTGGCGTGCAGCCCGCCCACGGTCACCACCCGGTCGCCCTTGCGGAGCTTGCTCAGCATCTCCCGGCGGCGTTTCTGCTGCTGCTGTTGCGGCCGGATGAGCAGCAGGTAGAACATCACGAGGAGCAGCCCCCACACGATGAGCGTGGGCAGGAGGCTGCCCTGCCCCTGCGCGCCCTGCGCTTGAAGGAGAACCATCGCCCCTCCCGTCGATGTGATCGGTCACTCGGTGGAAACCTTCCACCTAGCCCTGTCGTTTCCCTGGGCGCACCCGGACGCGAACGCACGCTCGAGCGCCGGCCAGCAGTATAACACGCGCCCGGCACGGCCCGGGGTCGCGCGGTCGCCCCCGCTGTCCTATAATCCTGCGGGAGCGTGCAGCGGGAGGACGCGCAGTGGCCGAGGACAAACCGCGCCGGGAAGCCGCAGACGACCCTCAGAAGGCTGCGGAGCGCAAGCGGCTCATCGAGGAGGCCAAGGCCCGGTGGGCTGCGAAGCGCGCAGAGGCAGGGGGGAAGCCTGCGGTGGCCCCGACCGAGCGCGCGCGGCCAGAGGAGGCCAAGCCCGCGGCGGCCCCCGCGGTCCAGGTCCCCGTGGCCGCGCACAACCCTGGCGGGAGTCCGGTGGCACCGCCGGCCCACCCGAACGTGGCCGCCCTCGGAACGGTCAACCAGGGCGTGGAGATCCAAGCGGACCCCGCGGAGGAGGCCAACCTCCGGAAGCTGCTCGGGGGTCTGGGTGCGTACCCGAACCCCTTGCGGCGTGGCGCGTGGCAGGTGGACTACCGCTACTGGAAGGAAGCCCAACAGCGGCTCGCGCAGGCGGGGTACAAGGTGGAGTCCCGCGACTACATGGACCGGCCGCTGGACGACTGGGACCCTTTGACCCGCGGCTGGGTCCGCACCGAGCTGGTCTGAACACGCCCCGGGCCGCTCGACCGAGACCGAAGCGTGGCCTCCGAGGCCACCCCTTCTTCGCCGCCGCGTATGCGGCGCTGGTGCGGCTGTGGGACCCGATCGGGTCGGAACGCAAGCGCTTGGTGTCGCGCGCGTCGGGGCTCGTACTAGACGTCGGCGCCGGTCCCGGGCCGAACCTGCCGCTGTTTCCGCCCGAGGCGCGGGTGGTGGCCGCAGAGCCCGACCCGCACATGTTGCGCCGGCTCCGGCAGGCCGCGCGCCGCAGGCCACAGACCCACGTGGTGCAGGCCCGGGCGGAGGCGCTCCCGTTCCGGGACGGCACCTTCGACGCGGTGGTCTGCACCCTGGTCCTGTGCTCCGTGGGCGACCTCCATGCCTCGGTGCGGGAGCTGTTTCGCGTGCTGCGGCCGGGAGGGTCGTTGTTCTTCTACGAGCACGTGCGCGCCGCAAGCCGGTTCTGGGCGCGCGTGCAGGACCTGTTCACGCCCCTCTGGCGGCGCCTCGCAGCCGGCTGCCACCCCAACCGCGACACCGTGGCCGCCCTGCGCCAGGCCGGCTTCCGGGTGGAGGAGGTCCGGGCGTGCGCCGTGGGGCCGTACCCCACCCGCCCGCACGTGCACGGTGCGGCCTCCAAGCCCCGGGCCGTCAGCGGGACGTGACCTGCACGCCCGTGTAGTAGTGCTGCAGGATCCTTACGAAGTCCCAGCCCCGCAGCGCCATGCCCCGCGCGCCCCACTGCGAGAGGCCCACCCCGTGGCCCCAGCCCCGGCCCTCGAACTCCGCCATCCCCTCCCGCACCCGCACCTGGAACAGGGTGCTGCGGATCACGTCCGGGCCCACCAAGGTCCGCAGGCGGTGGCCGGTGAGCTCCACCACGCCGTCCGCGCCCGCCAGACGGACCGTCAGCGCCCTGCCGGAGGGCGACGTCTCGGCCACTTCGAGCCCCCGCAGTTCGCGGATCGCCACACCACCCCGGCGGAGGGCCGCCTCCAGCTGGCTCAGGGGCAAGGACCGCGTCCAACGCTCGTACGGCGAGCCCGCGGTGTACGGGTCGTCCACGCTGCGCAGGTACGGGTACGCGCGGCCCCACACGTGCTCGCTGGCCTCCGTCCGCCCTCCGGAGTCCGCGTGGTAAGCGGCGAAGATCGGGGCGCCAGAGTGGAGCAGGACGAGGCCGCGGGTGGCGTCCACCGCCGCCGTCGCCCTGGGGTCCTCGAAGGTGACCCCCCCGTACACCTGCGAGTCGGTGTTGTCCCGCACGTCGTAGCCCTCCCGGCTGAAGCGGCCCAGGCTGGCCAGCGCCAGGGTTCGGGCGGCCACCGCCTGGGCTTTGACCGCCTCCTCGGGCCACGCGGGGTTGATCTCGAGCTTCAGCACGCCGTACAGGTACGCTTCGACCTCCAGCTCGTTCACCACGGTAAGCCCTGCCTCGGTGCGGCGCAGCTCGATCACGCCCCGGTAGCTCCGCATCTTGTCCTCCACCCGCACCGGACGGTCGCCCTCTGCCTGTACGCGCACCAGCGCACCGTACCGGGTGACGCCAGGGACCTCGACGCCGTCGGGTGAAGCCCGGAACGTCCACGCCCCAACGCTCAGGAGCTCCGCGCGGTCTCCCTGCACGTCCAACACCCGCAGCGGGGTGTCGGCGCTCAGCACCACCTCCGGGCGGCACACCAGCAAGCCCACCCGGATCCGCTGGACGGTTTGCGCTGTACCCTCCGGCCCGCGCAGGGCCACAAGCAGGCCCAGGAGGGCCAGGGCCCTCGCAACGCGGGTCCTCACCGCCGCGCCCACCACAGGGCGTTCAGGAGCAAGGTGAGGACCACGCTGACCACGATGCTCGTGACGATGGGGAAGTAGAAGGTGAAGCCGTCCCGCTGGACCACGATGTCCCCGGGCAAGCGCGGGAGGCCGATCCGGGGGGCGAAGGTGAGCAGCAGCCCCACCAGAACCAGCACGACGCCGAACACGATCAGCAGGCGACCCACCTCACCCATGGTCCCCTCCTGAACGGGCCCTCCCGCCCCCTGGAGCTCAGAACAGGGAGCCCTGCGGGCGCGCGTTCCGCGGGATCGGGATCCCCAGGTGCGCGCATGCGGCGGGCGTGATCCGCCGGCCCGCCGGGGTGCGGGTGAGAAACCCGATCTTCAGGAGATAAGGTTCCACGACCTCCACGAGCGTGTCTACCTCTTCGTTGAGGGTGGCCGCCAGCGCCTCGACCCCCACGGGACCTCCCCCGTACACCTCCGCCACCACCCGCAGCAGCTCCCGGTCCAGGGAGTCCAGGCCCACGGAGTCCACGCCTTCGAACTCCAGCGCCTCCCGCGCCACAGCCTCGGTGACACGGCCGTCGTGGCGGACCTGCGCGAAGTCGCGGACCCGGCGCAGGAGCCGGTTCGCCACGCGCGGCGTGCCGCGGGATCGCCGCGCGATCTCCCGCGCGCCGTCCTCCGTGATGGCCACCCCCAGGATCCTCGCAGACCGCACCACGAGCTGCGCCAGTTCCTCCTCCGAGTAGAAGTCCAGGTGGTAGAAGATCCCGAACCGCTCCCGCAGGGGTGAGGTCAGCAGGCCGGCCCGGGTGGTGGCGCCGATGAGGGTGAAGGGTTTGAGGGTGTACCGCAGGGTCCGCGCGTGCACGCCCCGGTCCAGCACGAAGTGCACGCAGAAGTCCTCCATGGCCGGGTACAGGAACTCCTCGACCGCGCGGCTCAGCCGGTGGATCTCGTCCACGAACAGGACGTCCCCCTGGTTCAGGTTCGTGAGGATCCCCATGAGGTCGCCGCCCCGCTCCAGGGCTGGCCCGGAGGTCTGGACCAGGTTGGCGCCCATCTCCGCGGCCACCACGTTGGCGAGGGTGGTCTTGCCGAGGCCCGGCGGGCCGTGCAGGAGGATGTGGTCGAGGGGCTCGCCCCGCTCCCGTGCGGCCTGGATGGCGATCCTGAGCCCCTCCCGCACCTTCGCCTGCCCCACGCACTCGTCGAGGCTGCGGGGCCGTAGGCTCCGCAAGAACCCCGCTTCCTCGGGGGGCAGCTGCGCGGCCACGAAACGTTCCCGGGTCATGCGCCTTCCTCCACCGGCTCGGCGGCCCGCTGCACGCGGTACACCTCCTCGAACAGCTCCTCCGCGGAACTCACCCGCGGGTTGCGGCGCAACGCCTCCTCCACCATCCGCCGCGCTTCCGCGGGCCGGTGTCCGAGCTGCCGGGTGAGGACCTCCAGCACCTCCTGCCGGAAGTCTGCGGGTTCTGCAGCCACCGGCGGCGCGCCCTCGCGGAGCAGCGCGTACTTCGCGACCTTTCCCGACAACGCCGCCACGACCTTCTGCGCCGTCCGCTCCCCGAGCCCCGGGAGTCGCTTGAGGAACTCCACGTCGCGGCGTTCGATGGCGGACGCCACCTCGTGCACGGGCCGCGCGAGCGCCCGCACCGCCCTGGTGGGCCCCAGGCCGTCCACGGTCAAGAAGCGCTCGAAGAACTCCTGCTCCACCGGGTGCAGGAAACCCACCAGCACGGGTTTGGGGTGGTTGGGAGTGGCCTGGTAGGACACGTACAGCTCCACCGTCTCCCCCTCCGCGGCGGGCAGGCGGCCCGCCAGGTACGCGGGCAGCGCCACCTCGTAGCCCACGCCGGCGCACTCCACCACCACGCTCCACTCCGCCCGCCGCACCACCCGACCCCTCAGGTACGCGATCACCGCTTGCCTTCGGGACCCAGCCGGTAGCCTGCCCGTGCCAGGGCGGTGGCCGCGAGCGCCAGCGCGTCGGCGGCGTGGGGGTCCAGCTCCCCGAACAGCCCCAGCAGGCTGCGCACAGCGGCCTGTACCTGGGCCTTCGGCGCCCGTCCGTTCCCGCACACCGCACGCTTCACCGCCGCGGGCGGAAGGCTCTCCACCGGCACGCCCGCCTCCGCCGCCGCGAGGTACAGCACACCGCGTACGTGCGCCACGTGCACGGCCGTGCGCGGGTGGCGCGCGTGCGCGAACACGTCCTCCAGGGCGACGCGGTCGGGCCTCAGGTCCGCGAGGAGCGCTGCGGCGTCACGGTACACCTCCCGCAGCCGCGCGCTCCAAGTCCCCCCGGGAACCCGCAGGACGCCTACCTCGCGGACCGCCACGCCCCGCTCGGAGCCCACCGCCGCCGCGTATCCCGTGTACCGCAGTCCTGGGTCCAGCCCGACCACCACCATCTCCTCGAACACCGATTCGCCGCCTGCGCTGAGAACGCCTGCCGGCCTGCCCAGCCGTTCGGGTCTAACCGCCTTCAAAGTCGCTGCCCGTCTTTGACCCCGGCCCTCCCGGGACATTCCTAGCCGACCCGCTGCAGCACGTCCTCCGGAATGTCGAAGTTGGCGTACACCTGCTGGACGTCGTCCAGCTCCTCCAGCGCCTCCAGAAGGCGCAGAACCCGCTCCGCGTCCGGCCCCGCAAGCGGCACGGTGGTCTTCGGCACCTGCTGCAGCTCTGCCCGTGCCACGGGAATCCCGGCTGCCGCCAGGGCGTCCCGCACCCGGC
>BEII01000143.1 GCA_002898935.1 bacterium HR32 | reverse complement strand
GCGGGGTTCGACTTCCCCAAGCTCCTGGTCGGGAGCCTTGGCACGCTGGGGGTTCTGGTGGAGCTCTCGTTCAAGGTCTTCCCCCGACCGCCCGCCCACGCCACCCTGCGCGTCCAACGGCGTGACCTGCAGGAGGCCCTCGGGACGTTGCGCTCCCTGGCCACGAGCTTCTTCGACGTGGAAGCCCTGGACCTGGTGCCGCCCTCCACCCTCTGGATCCGGGTGGGCGGGCTCGGAGAGTCCCTGCCTGTCCGCGTGGACCGGCTCCGGAGCTTCCTGGGGGGTGGGGTGGACGTGGTGGAAGAGGACGCGGCGCTGTGGGAGGCGGCCCGCGAGTTCGCCTGGCTGCCCTCCGGTTGGTCCCTGGTGAAGGTCCCCACGACCCCGCGACGGCTGGCGGAGCTGGAGTCGAGGCTCGGTGGCAGCGAGAGCCTGCGTCGCTACTCCGTCGGCGGAAACGTGGCGTGGGTGGGCTGGCCTGGAGACCCGCACCCCCTCAGCGAAGCCCTTGCCGAGCTGGACCTGCGGGGTTTGCGGCTCGTCGGCCCTCCAGGTCCGGTGACCCTGGGCCGCTGGGAGGCCGACCCGTTCGGCGTGCGGGTGAAGCACGCCCTCGATCCTACAGGCCGGCTGGGGAGGATCGCGGAGTGCAACACCGGATCCCGGTAGAACGCTACGGCGCCTCTGGAGCCGCCATGGCCCGGGCGGTGGAGGCTTGCGTGCACTGCGGGTTCTGTCTGCCCGCCTGTCCCACCTACCGGGTGCTCGGGGAGGAGATGGACTCGCCCCGCGGCCGCATCTTCCTGATGAAGGAGGTGCTGGAGGGCGCCCTGCCGCTGGAGGAAGCGCTGCCGTTTGTGGACCGCTGTCTGGGATGCCTCGGCTGCGTGACCGCGTGCCCTTCGGGGGTCAACTACGGAGAGCTCCTGACACCGTTCCGCGAGCACGCGGAGCGGTCCAGGCGCCGGGCGCTTCCAGACCGACTCGTGCGGTGGCTCGTGCTGCAGAGCCTCCCCTATCCAGGCCGCTTCCGGTGGGCTCTCGTGCTCGGACACCGGGCGCGGCCGCTTCTACAGCGAGTGGGTGGACGCCTGCAGGCGTTGGCAGCCCTCCTGCCTGACCGACTTCCGCCACAACAAGGGTCCCCGGCGGTGGTGCAGACGGCCGGCGAGGTCCGGGCGCGGGTGGGTGTGCTGGAGGGCTGCGTGCAGCGGGTGCTGCGGCCTGCGATCCACGCGGCCACCGTACGGGTGCTGGCGCGCAACGGCGTGGAGGTGGTGGTCCCGCCGGGCCAGGGCTGCTGCGGCGCCCTGGCCATGCATGCGGGGGAGGGGGACCTGGCGCGGCGGTTGGCAGCGCGAAACCTCCGGGCGTTCGGCGACTTGGTGGACGCGGTGCTGACCAACGCCGCAGGCTGCGGCTCTGCCATGCGGGAGTACGGCCTGCTGTTCGCCGGACGTCCCGAGGAGGGCGCGGCACGAGAGCTGGCCGAGCGCACCCGCGACGTCAGCGAGTTCCTCGACCAGCTGGGCCTCGCGGCCCCGCCTCCGTCGCTCCCCGCGCGCGTCCGGGTCGCTTACCACGACGCCTGCCACCTCGCCCACGCTCAGGGTGTGCGGGACGCGCCCCGCAAGCTTCTGCGGTCGGTCCCCAACGTGGACCTGGTGGAGATCCCGGACGGGGACGTGTGCTGCGGGTCGGCGGGCACGTACAACCTCGAGCACCCGGAAGTAGCGGCGGAGCTGGGGCGCCGGAAGGCCCAAGCGGTCCTGCAAACGGGCGCAGAGGCCGTGGTGACCGGGAACCTGGGGTGCATGGTTCAGCTCGAGGCACACCTGCGGGCCCTGGGACGCCCGCTGCCGGTCCTGCACACCGTGGAAGTCCTGGACCGCGCGTACGCGGGCGAACCCCTGGTGCCTGCAGGCCGTCGCCCCTCCGCGGGAGGCAGTTAGGAGTCTACCCCGAAGAGCCGTCGGCCAGACCGACCCGGGGTGGTCTAGCGGTCCCGGCTCCGGGCGAGGGTGGCGTGCGCCATGCGCAGGGACGCCGCGTCCACCATCTTGCCGTCCACGGTGATGGCGCCCCGACCTTCGGCCTGCGCCGCTTCGTACGCGGCCACCACCCGTCGAGCCCACGCCACCTCCTCCGGCGTGGGCGAGAAGACCTCGTGCACCACGGGGATCTGTGCGGGGTGGATGCACCACTTGCCGTCAAACCCGAGGGCCCGCGCCACCAGGCACAGCCTGCGGAACGCGCCGAGGTCTCGGAACTCCGCCGACGGTCCGTCGTAGGCGCGCAGCCCGTGGGCGCGCGCGGCCACCAGCACCCGCTGCATGGCGTAGTGCCAGCGGTGGCCCGGGTACAGGTCGTCCCACGCGTCGTGGGTCCCGATGGCGGAGGCGGGCATCCCCACGGAGGCGGCGAAGTCCCCGGGTCCGAAGCTCAGCGCCTCCAGGCGCGGGCTGGCCGCGGCGATGCGGTCCACGTTGGCAAGGCCCTGCGCCGACTCCACCAGGGCGTGGATCCGGATGCGGTGGGCGAGGCCGAGACGCGCCTCCACCTGGCCGAGCAGGATGTCCACGAAGGCCACCTCCTCGGGCCGGCCGACCTTGGGGACCACCACACAGTCCAAGGAGGCCGCGGCCACCTCGCAGACCTCGACCAAGTCCCGGTACGCCCACGGCGTGTCGAGGCCGTTGATGCGGACCATACGGGTCTTGCTCCCCCAGTCCAGCTCCTGCAGGGCGCGCGCGGCCTCGCCGCGGGCGGCGTCCTTCTGGTCCGGCGGGACTGCGTCCTCCAGGTCCAGAAACACCGCGTCCGCCGCAGACGCCACCGCCTTCTTCACCTTCTCAGGTTCGGACGCGGGCACGGCCAGGATGGAACGGTCCAGGCGCTCCGGCATACCGCCCTCCACCGGTGCGTTGCGTCTGAGAGAATGGGCCCGAGGCCCTGGTTCCGATTGTACGGCAGGAGGTCGCGGTGGACGGGCAGCAGCGGCGCGTGGTGACCTTGGCGGTGATGCTCGGCATGTTCCTCGCGGCGCTGGACACCACCGTGGTGGCCACCGCGCTTCCGACCATCGCCCGCACCCTGGGCGGCCTGGAGCTGTACCCGTGGGTGGTCGCGGCCTACTCCCTCACGCTCACGGCGGCCACCCCGGTGTTCGGCGGGCTCGCGGACCGGTACGGCCGCCGCCGGGTGTACCTGTTCGGCATCGCCGCGTTCCTCCTCGGCTCAGTCCTCTGCGGCGCCGCGGCCTCCATGCCCCAGCTGGTGCTGTTCCGCGCGCTCCAGGGCGTGGGCGGCGGCGCGCTCCTGCCCGTGGCCATCACCATCGTGGGCGACCTGTACACCCTGGAAGAGCGGGCTCGCGTGCAAGGTCTGTTCAGCGGGGTGTGGGGCGTGGCCAGCATCATCGGCCCGCTGGTGGGCGGGTTCATCGTGGACGCCTGGTCGTGGCGGTGGATCTTCTACCTCAACCTCCCCGTGGGCCTGGTGGCCCTGTGGGTGGTGGCCCGGGCGTACCGGGAGAGGCCGGTTCGAGCGGAAGGCTCGGTGGACGCTGTCGGCGCGGCCCTCCTGGTGGCCTCCGTGGTGCTGGTGCTGTGGAGCCTCGAGGGCGTACGCCCGCAGGCCGGGCCACTCGCCCTCGGCCTGCTGCTCGCCGGCACCTTCCTGTGGTGGGAGCGCCGGGTGCGCCACCCGCTGCTCCCCCTGGGGTTGTTCGCGAACCGGCTGGTCAGCGCGACGTCCGTCACCGGGTTCCTCGTGGGGGCCGCCCTGTTCGGCAGCCTGTACTACGTCCCGCTGTTCGTCCAGGGCGTCCAGGGCGGAGCGCCCACGGAGGCGGGGGTCGCGCTCACCCCACTCATGCTGGCGTGGAGCCTTTCCAGCAGCGTGGGCGGCAGGCTGGTGCTTCGCCTCGGGTTCCGTCCCGTGGCGTACGGAGGCGTGCTGGGGTTGGCCGCGGGCTTCGCCCTGCTCACCCAGCTGGGGCCGACCTCATCTACGGGGTTGGTGTGGCTGGCGACCGCGCTACTCGGGACCGGCATGGGACTCGTGGTGCTGGTGACGGTGCTCAGCGTGCAGAACTCGGTCGCCTACGGTGAGCGCGGGGTCGCTACGTCCCTCACGCTGTTCTTCCGGAGCATCGGGGGCGCGGTGGGCGTAAGCGCCCTTGGCGGCCTGCTGCTCTCGCGGCTGCGGGCGGCGGGTGTGCAGCCCGAGGAGTTGGCGCGGTTGCTGGACCCCGTCCTGCGGTCCAAAGGGGGTGGCCCGTCCCTGGAAGCTCTGCGTACGCACCTCGCGGAGGGACTCGGAGCGGTGTTCGTGGCGTCCCTGGGGTTGAGCCTATTCGCTCTCCTGTCGGTGCGGTGGCTCCCTCCCGGACGTGTCTCGGAGGCGCAGGAGACGTGGGCCGCAGAAGCGGGGGACTAGGCCGCGGCGCGGATGACTTCGTCCGCCAGGGCGTCCAGAAACTCCGGATCTGCGTTTAACGACTCCGTGCGGCGGAAGGCGAGTCCCAGGGCCCGGGCGCGCTCTGCAGCCTCGACGTCCAGGTCGTACAGCACCTCCAGGTGGTCCGCGGTGAACCCCACGGGCACCGCCAGCACCTGCCGGGCGCCCGCGGCCGCCAGCTCCTCCAGGACCTCGAGGACGTCCGGGCCCAGCCAGGGGAACGGCGTGTGCCCTGCGCTCTGGTAACACACCCGCCACCGCTGTAGCCCGAGGCGGCCCGCGAGCGCCTCCGCGGTCTCCCGCAACTGTGCCGGGTAGGGGTCGTTCCACTCCAGGATGCGCTCAGGCAAGCTGTGGGCGGTGAACAGCACCTCGGTGGCCTCAGGACGGGGGTTGGCAAACGCAGCCAGGGCGGCGCGGACGCGCCGCTCCAGCGCGGTTAGGTAGCCGGGGTTGCGGTACCACGACCGCACCACCCGGACGTCCAAGTCCTGCGCTCGCTCAAAGGCGGGGTGGGCGTACTCCAGGTACTCGTCTACGATCATCCGGGACTCGTGGGGAGCCAGCACCAGAGCCACCACCTGTCTCCACCCTTCGGACACCAGCTGGTGCGCCACGTCCGACACAAACGGTTCGCTGTGCTTCATGGCCAGGTACACGCGGAACCGGCCGGAGGCTTTGCGGTCCAAGGCGCTCTGCAGCCCGCGGGCCTGGGCCTCCGTGATCTCCCGCAGGGGGGAAGCGCCTCCGATGCGGCGGTAGCGCTCGCGCAGGGCCTCCACCTCCTCCGCCGAAGGCCGGCGCCCGCGGCGGATGTGGGTAAAGTACGCTTCCACGTCGTCCAGGGTGCGTGGGGTGCCGTACGCCATGAGCAGCACCGCGGTCCTCACGTCCTCCTCCCCCTTTCGTGCACGCGGTCCACGAGCCGCGCCAACCGGTCCGGGTCGGTCTCAGGCAGGACGCCGTGCCCGAGGTTGAACACGTGGCCACTGAGCCTGCGGCCTTCCTCCACCACGCGGTCCGCTGCCTCCCACAGCCGCCGCCCCTCG